>DAOUTP010000134.1 GCA_030626645.1 Candidatus Cloacimonadota bacterium | reverse complement strand
TAAAGGTATTCCCATTGATTTTGACAAAATGGAATTAGAATCTCGGGAGCACACTATGAGGGGTGATGTTAGACAAATTGAATTTTATTATAAGTTTATAACAAATGGCACAAAATCAACTCAAAGACTTGGTATTTATGGTATTTCAAAATGGTGGTATAAACCCAAAGGTGGGTTATCACCCGAAGATGTTAAATGGTATAAGATGGCAGGTCAGTATACTGTAACAGATGCAGATAGTTCATATTTCAACAAATACAAACCGATAATAATTAAAAAACTTTATGAATTTCTTGATGATGAATATCCAACCATGCAAGTCACCACTGCAAGGACACTTGCCTATATGGGTATTTCTGATAGTTTGGTTATAGATAAGCTCGAATATTATTCAAATGGTACGAACTCATATCAATGGAATATGGGAAATATTGGTTATCCAGATAAAAGTTCTATCTATTGGGAAGGTAAAACAGAAAAAGAAATAAGAAATGATTATATTCAAGCAATTGTGAAAATAGGGAAGTCTGGTTTATTGATATTAGAAAAAAGAAATAATAATAAAAGTAAAATCATAATGGAATCTGAAGATAATGAAAAAGAAATAAATGAATTAAATTTAAATAACAGAGATTTGGATTGGGATTACGTTAGCTCCAACTTACCTCTTTCTAATATTTGATAAAACTCCGGTGCTTTAACTTTTGAAACATTACTTATGGGAACTTCTGTAATTTTTACTTTATTAAAATATCCGTAAAGTTCGTATTCAATTATATCGTTATCAATAATTGTTGCACTTGCTTTAGCTATCTTTCCATTGATCTTCACCAGGTTTTTATCACAGGCATTTTTTGCTATACTTCTGGTTTTCACCAGGCATAATTTGTTTAATAATTTATCTACTCGCATAAAATCTCCTTGCTTATCCGATGTTTTTCGTTCTCCCCTCTATTTGTTAAAGAGAGGGGTCGGGGGTGAGTTTCTTACTTTATCTTCAAACTTTTAAAATATTCCGATTCTCTAATGCCTGTATAACTGAATAGAGCAAAACCCTTAAAATTCTTTTTATTCACCAGCTTCATTTTCTCATTTATCTTATAAGCTGGGTATTTATAGGCAGTGCTCCAGCAGCGCAATCCCACCACGATCTTTTCATTCAGATCGTAATTGGAAAGAAAGGTAAGGTGCTTTTTAATAGTGGATGTTGAAGTAGAATACTCCATTAAATATGCTCTATCCAAATATCCCTCCTGCAGCCACTTGATCCAGTTTTGGGAATACCTTTCCGCTTCATCCAGATTGGAAATTACTGCTGCTGTAACCTGAACATCAGGAGTTATTTTCTTTATATTGGAATAGATATCTTTCATGAAATTTGTGATCTGATCTTCTTTCCATTTTTTCCAGGCGTCAGCATCTTGGAATTTTACATCTCTTTTATAAGCTTCCAAGGCTAATTCAGAAAATCCATAATGAGAGTCGGGGTAACGAATGTAATCAAGATGAATTCCATCAACTTTGTAATTTGTTACCAGATCGAGAATAACATTTTTTGTATATTCCTGAACCTGTGGGATACCCGGATCGAGATACGCTCCCATATAACTTTGAAAATCCATTTTATCTTGTGAGAAATCACACGTTACCCATTCTGGTTTTGTAAAATAAACATGCTCAGGATGCAGGTTTTCAAGTTTATGCCCTGTAATTACAAAAGTTGTAAACCAGGCGTGGATCTCTAATTCAGGATTATTGTTTATGGTTAAAATATAATCCAGCGGATCAAAAAGAGAATCTTTTATTGCATGATATTGCTTCTCATTATTTTTATAGAAATTTGATACTTTGTTTGGTGTATAAGCTGCATCACCACGATACCGAATTTGAACAAGAAGTTGATTTATATTATTTTTATTCAGATCATCAATTACATTATTCGCTTTTTCGGGTGTAGTTATTTCCCAGATGGGAACCCACATTGCGCGGATTTCCGCATTCAATGAAATGCTAATTAATACAATAAGAACAATAATTATTTGTTTCATGCTTTTTTCTTTTTGGCTATTGAAACATTTTTCTGTTTTTCAACAATTTCCGCCAAACATTTACCATCAGATAATATCAATTGTAATTTATCGGAAATATTAATATCATTAATGGAATTCAGTATTTTTTTCTCTTTCCTAATCAAGCTGTAACCACGCTTTAATGCTTCTTGTGGAGAGAGTTCTCTCAGTTCATTAAACAGGATTTCTAATTTATTTCGCTTTGTTTGTAATATGTTATGAGTAGCGATGTTAAATTTCATCAGAGTTCTTTCCAATCTGGCTTGGAGGTCTTTTAGAATGTTTTTTGGATGCTGTTGATTCAGAGCATTTTCCAGTTCCTGTATTTCAAGTTTTTTGGAAGTGAAATAATGCTGGGTAGTATAACGTAGATTATTGAGTAAATTATTAACTCTATCAACAAGCTCTCTTCTGTCCGGAACAGCAAGTTCAGCTGCCGCTGATGGGGTAGGTGCTCTGAGGTCAGCCACAAAATCAGAGATCGTAAAATCAATTTCATGACCGACAGCAGAGATAACAGGAATTTTTGATGCAAATATCTTTCTGGCAAGAGCCTCATCATTGAAACAGAAGAGATCTTCCTGAGAACCACCTCCACGTCCTACTATCAGTACATCAACAGGAAATTCGGTATTGAAAAAATCAATTCCCTTTATGATCTCTTTGGCAGCGTAATCACCTTGAACGGTGGCGGGATAGAGATATATCTTGGTAGGAAACCGACGCGAAATCACATTGCGGATATCTTGAACAGCAGCTCCTGTAGATGAGGTAATTATGCCAACAGATTCAGGGAACTCCGGGATCGGTTTTTTATAATCATTATCAAATAAACCTTCTTCGGTTAATTTGCGTTTCAGTTCATCAAATTTAAGTTGTAACTCTCCAATTCCGGAAGGGAGCATTCTATTCACATTCAGCTGGTAATTCCCACCTTTTTCATAAACTGATATTTTTCCCAAACAGATAACCTTATCTCCAACTTTAGGTTGAAACTTTAGTGAGAGATTTGCTGCTTTGAAGAAAACGCACCGTAAAGTACTTTTTTCGTCCTTCAAAGAAAAATAGATATGCCCTGAACGGTGATGTGTAAAATTAGCGATCTCACCTTCTACAAACAGGTTTGGAATACTATCTTCAACTACATTACGGATATGACGGTTTACTTCCGAAACCGTGAAAACGTTATCTTTATCAACTTTCATATATCCAATAACCTTCTAATATTTGCCAACAGGTGAAAGATAAACCGAAAATTCATCTTTGCCGTCAACATTAATTATCTTATCTACTTTAACTTGATCGTAAGCAGCGATTGCGCATGTTCCTGCCCCAATACCTTCACAGGCGAGATAGAGATTTTGGCAGATGTGACCTGCATCTAACAGCATCGCTTTATGAGCAGCAATATTGTAACGCCACTCACCACGATATGCAATACAACTCCAAATAAAAACTGTTGAAGCACTACCTATGAATTTCTGTCCCAGTGTTGCATCAATGATTCTATCCTTTTGGTTCTTTATTTCACGAATAAACATTAATTTATGTTCAATTGCAAGATAACGGTATAATCCTTTTTTTAATCCGGTAACATTATTTATAAGAAGATAAGTTTCAAATGGATGACGTGAGCCGCCAGAAGGAACTGTGCGTAAAGTTACATAAGATTTGTTATTCCGCTCATAAACACTTTTCACGCCTTGTGATGCCCAAAGCAAAAATGATAGTTCTTCTAATGTTAAAGGTTCATCTTTGTATTGCCGATGACTTTTCCTATTTTCAATATTTTTAATTAAATTATCATTTATAATTTTGATTTTTTCAATCGGGATGAGATCGATAATTTCACAGCTATTATCAAATTCTTTTTGCAAAGGAGGTTGAGGAAGATCTTTCATTTGATCCGATACAATATTTTTCATCTCAGCGAAATTTGATTTCATGAAATTACGGTTATTATCTATTTTATTCATACTTTCTCCTATCTCAACTATTGTGGTGTTCTTTAAAATAAATATATGGTTGTCTTTCTGAGGATGAACTCACTTAGGCATTCGACGAAGAATCCGTCTAAGCCGGACACAGTCTCATTATAAGCTGAGATCCTTCCTGAGAACATCGTGTAAGATTCGTCAGGATGACAGAACACTCTATTTTGCAGAACTCATTAACAATCATAGAAAATTTTAATTCACCTTTTTTGTCAAGACTTCACAGAAAAATGTAGCTTGACGGGATTTAATTCTATCAGGAAACTACCAAAAACTCATTAGGAGATATATTAATGAAAAAATATATAATAATTTTGATGTTACTTTCAGTTTATTTATTGCAGGCACAAATTCCGGTAATCTCTTTTTGGAATAACATAAGGAACAGCTCATATACACAGGATGATGAAATATATATTCGATGTGAAACTATTGATCTTCCCGGATTGGAAACAGAGATGTTCTACTCAACTGCATCAGGTTGGGAAAATACCGAAATGACCAACCTCAGTGGATTAACTTATGAAGCAATAATCCCTGCTCTTCCTGCTGAAACACAATATTGCCGATTCAGAACTGAAACAGACACTATAGTTGGAATGATGCCGGCATATCAGCAGAATGATATATTTCCATCAGAAAATGAACTTGGATTTATTGCTGATGATCCCATTGGTGATAATCTTGACCCCGAATCTCCAAATCTTGATATTACCGGGAATTATTTCGGTTATTCCGATAGCAGATTTTATGCCGGACTAACCAGCGAATCCGGAGATTTCCCTTTAGATGTTGGCGGATCATTTCCACTCACTTATTATTTTTATGTAACTACAATCATCAATCCTGAAACTGTGCTAATAGACTCAGTTGTTTATGCCATCATATATGCTGATATACCTATGCTTTTAAGTCCTGGCTTGTATAAGATAAGCGGTACTGAATTCAGTTTGGAAGCATTTGAATTGATCGGCAGTATTGAAGCGGAAGTTGTAGATGGTCAGTTGCAAATGGCATGTGATATTGAAACATTAACCGGCGATGAAAATTTTGGTGATTGGCCCAATATCACAAATTCTATCGGAGTTGAAATGCTTACTGCAGAATATACACTGCCTACAGAATTCCTCTTAACAGATCTAGCGAAGATATCGCTTCAATTTATTGATCAATATGAGATCGAACCAATTGCAAATATATTACCGGAAATAAGTGAACTATATGGGACAAACGGAGGTTTATTCACCTGTACTTATTTCGATGAGAATGGGCATTTCCCAATTACAGCAGAGGTAATTGTTGATGAAATTATTTTCCAGCTTAACCCGCTAAGTTTCGATTATTCTGCAGATGTTATCTATGAAAGTGAAACAGGCTCTTAC
>DAOUTP010000214.1 GCA_030626645.1 Candidatus Cloacimonadota bacterium | reverse complement strand
TTTTTCATAATTAATCCTCTATATTTCTATTATTAAACCCAAATGATCGGATGGATAAATTCCATCTCTATCAGGTTTATTGCCAATTAGTTTTGTGCTTTTAATTTTGTTTGCAAAAGATTCATTTGCCCAACAGTGATCAATCCGTTTGGCAGGAGCAGAGCTGGGATAAGTAAATCCATCATTCTCAGGATTTAGTTTATTCCATATATCAATAAATCCCAACATTGTAAGTTTATGAATATTCTCATTTAGCGGAGTTGCATTCATGTCTCCCAACAATACAAGAGGATATCCGGCAAATCGTTCCGCATAGCTCATCACCTCCCCAATATTCGATCTTAAATTCGTCTCATCACTGGAGAAATGTGTATTAAATAGAAAGAATACAAAATTATCTGAAACACTAACTGAATATTGCGTTACTCTTTTATTCTGATCAGCAGAATTGTGTATGTGGGAATGAAATATTGCTCCGGTCTCAATGATATCATTTTTAGTGATAATGGAGAGACCTTCCCAGAAACCATTTGGTTTAAAGTGCATTGCAGGTTGTGTAATGATTTTTGCATCAATAAATTTATTCCTGCTTTGAAGTTGTGTTAAAATCTGTTCAGCAGTATTCATATAAGTAGCTTTTGTGCTTGGATGATCTTTATTGAAACGGATTTCCTGCAGTGCAATGATATCGGCATCTGCCTTTATTATTTCATCTGCGATCAAATTTTTTCTGGTTATCCATTGGGGATGATCATCGTAATTTGCAATATTCCATGATACAATTTTCATAATTCCTCTTATTGTTAGTTCATATTATTCAGGGTGCATGTTTCCATGCACCCTGAAAGATTTTCAGCTTCATTGCAAAATTACTTCATTAACACTTCCTTCTAACCATTGTGAAGGTTTAGTGAAAGAAAACTTTGTATGAAACCATTCGCAAGGTTTCATGAAACTATTTCATTAATATCATCTTTTTAGTTGAAGTATAATTCCCTGTCTTCATCTTGTATAAGTAAACTCCGGAAGCTACAGATTTCCCCATGTCATCAGTTCCATTCCAAATAACAGAATGACTTCCTGCAGGCAATATTTCATTAACCAGTGTTTTTATGTTCTGACCTTTTAAATTGTAAATTTCAAGATTTACCAATGAAGATGTTTGTGCTACAGAAAAAGAAATTGTTGTTTCAGGATTGAATGGATTGGGATAATTACCATTAAGAATTGTTGCTTTAACAAGAGCATCACTGGCTTCTGTCCCAGCATATGTGAAGTTGATAGTAATTATTGCTGATTCACCCGGATCATCATAAACTGCAGAAACACCAGCAATATAATCTTGCCCTGATATTAATTCTTCATAATCCGTAAGCAAGCATTGAAGATCGGTTGTGAAGATTAGAACCGTATTCATATCATCTAGATAAACGTTATATCCGGTAAGTTCTCTTGAAGTAGGAGCATCCCAAGAGAGAAGCCCCGTCTCATCATCAATGTTTATATTTGTTGGAGGATCAAGTTGTTCCCCGTCTATTGTAAGAGCTTTTATACAGAAATTTCCCGTATTTTGAAAACCGGATGGATCGTCATAATCATAGAAATCAAGCCAATCGGTTCCACTTTTGTAATAGCTTTCTTCAGGATTAGCAGAAGATTCTACTATTGTACGATAGTCGGCTCCCAACAAAACGGGAATATCGGAAGTCCTATCATAAGGATGACCTCCAGTGGAAAGAGATAAGTAAACATAGAAATCTTCTCCATCTGTTAACGATACGCTTGTGGTCAAATCTACTGTATGGAGTCCGGCATGCTCATAATCACCGGAAACCATAGAAAGTTCATTAGTAAGATCATTGCCGTCAAAATCATCATATATCCGTATTATGTAATCAACGTTATCCACAGCTGTGAAGAAATTCACAGCTTCGATAACTTGGGTTCCAGTGGCTTCAAAAGCGTTAAAAGCTTCGGTGGCTGTGGATAATGTATCGCGCCAGCCATGATAGTCATGATAATAAACATTGTCGTATGCCATTGGTTCTATGTCTTGAAAAGAGATTGCACCCATTTCAATATTACGGCAGGAATGTTTATCATAATAGGAAATCCAGAAATAGCCGCTCAATCCCCAATTTGAACCCCAGCTATTTCTTGCTATCCAAGCTCCGGGTAATGGTGCTTGAGTTGCATGATCATCATCCCAGCCAATGATAGAAACTGCGTGGTTTGGTTCTAGTGAATTTGCTGGTGGTTGATAATGATTATAATTTGAAATAAAAGAGCCATCATAACATATACAGGTTCCCAAAATTCCATTATCTATTATCGTTTGCTTAATCACATCAATATTTGAAAGATCATCTTCTAGTATAAACCACTCCACATCTCTAGGATAAAAATAGTGATAACTCGCCAGCCATCTAGCGGAAGGTGAAGCAACATTAGTGTAAGGTGCATCCGTTTCGCGTATTGCGCCTTCTCCACGAGAAAGGTATGCTGTTGTAACGCGGTAATCTCCTCCCATATGAACTTCCAAGCCGCCACCTGTAGGCGGGGTAGTGTCATCATTATTGTGTTGATTAAATCCGTTCCACCAGTCCAGGTGTGCTTCCGAGATATTCGGCTCTCCTGTTTCTCCGGCAGCAGTCCACGCACCTGTTATCATCATGTTTCCTTCCATTGATGCATAGGCACCAAACGTCCAGCAGGTTCCATATGGACCCTGATTCCTAACAGCGGGAACATAATTCTCACCATTCACATTACGCAGATCATATGTATCTGCAATTAGTAGTATTGAAAACATAAGCAATAAAACTAAAATTAAATTTTTCAACATTTTTCCTCCATATTTTTATTATTCCATAATTATTTATGCATAATTCATACCAGAGAATAAAATTAATTGTTTAGTAATTAGTCAAATAAAAGATTGGATTGAAAAAAAGCGAATTTTATTACCGTTCCCAAACAGGGGTTTGGGAACGAGCCGATAATTAGTTAAATAAAAGATTATATTTTATAGTGAACTATTCGTTGGACTTCTAATCCCTAGGAGTCCACAATTTTTGTTTTCCATCCGAAAGATTCATCGCAGAAATTAGATCGAAAAGATCCACAAAAACAAAATGGTTCAGCACCCTGTAAGAGTTTCTTTCAGACACTCTCCAATTTTTAACTCTTCCAGGGTGGGTAAAAGTATAGTCATTGAAAGAAATCTGCAATTCTTTAACATACCTTGAAAGTGTTAAGTAGGAAAACCTTGAAATCGCTTCTCTCAATTAAACTCACAGTTAGCAATTTTAAGGTTAAATAATAATTAGAAATCAAAGAAACCTTAAAAGTGTTAAGCGGGAAGAAA
>DAOUTP010000098.1 GCA_030626645.1 Candidatus Cloacimonadota bacterium | reverse complement strand
TCAGTTTCCCATCTACTGAATTCATTATCCTCGAAATATTCAAGTTCCTGCCTAATTAATTTTAAGCCCATTCCACCGAATAATTGAACAACCTTGTTTAATTCATAACTCACACCGAAGGGGACTTCTATTGCTACCTTCCAATCATTGATTTCAAAATTATTCTCTCCATTTGTAATCGTAGAATCCGTGTAAGTGGTATCAGGATCAATATTTTGGTAATAATCAAAACTATAATAGGATTCATCTCGCACTGTTTCACCATACATTCCAGATAATTTTGCACCATAGGATATATTCCATTTATCCTTGGTTATAACTTTTCCGAATCCTATAGCGGTGGTATAAATTTCCATCTCTTCCACTTTTAATTCTTCTATGACATCTTTACGTACATAGTCCAATTCATTATCATAATAATCCAAATTATGATAGGAATTAAAATATTGATAATTCGATGATTGTTTAATAAAATGTGATTCTAGGAAAAAGCGATTTACTGACTCGGTGCCTTCACTTTCCAACAAGACAGTAGCTCCCATATCTTCTGTTTCACATTCGAAATTATTAGAATTTTCACGTATATATCGATGAGAATAAAGCCCGTAGTTGTAGGAATTGAAACTCTCATAATCGCGTTTTTCCAGGTAAAAATCTTCAATTTCATTCTTTGAATAAATTAGTGTGATATCGGTTTTGAAACTTGATGCCAAACTGAAATTAATCCCGGTTGAGAGATAATCATTGTCATAATCAATATCTTCTATATCTTCATAGATTATATAATCAGGATCTTCAATTTCCAATTCATCTAGTACATTTTCTTTCCAGTTTGTTCCATACTTGAAGAAGCCGCCCAGTTGAAAGCTATCTGATAATTCATAGGATAATATATTAGTAATCAGAATAGCTCCATATTCATAGCCACTAAAATATGTTGAGTTGCCATAATAGTTATGAATTTCATCCAGATAAATGCGTGGTTCGCTATCATTACTGGCAATATCCGCATTGATTTTAAAACTTAGTTTTTTAGCAAGAGGCATTATGCTGAAATTGATGTTTCTTGCATTGAAACCATTATAATTTTGTGAAGCGCCATTCTTAATAAACTGAACGTATTTACTATTGTACTCACTGAGGTGAGAAGGGAACAGTTCAATATCTGTTTCAGTATCCGGAATTAGATATTCAAAATAGCTACCTAATCCATTGATCCTTACACTTGCACTCAAATTCATAACCAATCCCAATATGGCTATGCTTAATAAAACTTTTGTAATTTTCATCCTTCCTCCTGTTTTTTTTAATATAAATATTTTGCTGTTACTTCTAAATATAAAAAATAATTTTTATTTCAATTCGATTTCTATCTCTTAATTTTATAACTTTTTGTCAAGGGTATCGTAAAATTCCTTGCCATTTTTTAGTAAAATTCAAATTCTCGCTGTGTTCTAAAAAAAATATTAAGGAGTGAAAAGATGAGAAAAACATTTTTGTTGATTTTAATAATGACTTTTGTATTTACATCAGTTGTTTGGGGACTTAAAATTGGTGGAAAAGTGCTACCGGATAATATGAAAGCAGGTGATAATGAACTAACTATTAATGGTGCAGGACTTCGTAAGAAATTAATTATCAAGGTTTATGCCTGTGCATTGTACTTGATGGAAAAAGAAAGTGATGCAAAATCTATAATTGAAGCAGATGAACCGATTGCTGTTAAAATGCACTTTATTTATAAAGCAGTTGATCCGGGAAAACTCATTGAAGCCTGGAATACAGGATTTGACAAGAGCGACACTTCCAACTTGCAAGAAGAAATAAAAACTTTCAATTCCTATTTTACAAAAGATGCTGTTAAAGATGATGTCTATAATATTGTTTATGTTCCGGAAGCTGGGACTTCTGTTTATATGAATAACGAATTGAAGGGAACAATTCCTGGATTAGAATTTAAAAAAGCAGTGTTTTCAATCTGGCTGGGGGAGCAAACTGAACTTCCGAAACTTAAAAAAGCAATGCTGGGAAATTAGATAACTTTGCCATCTTCGCACTTAAAGAGAATAATTTAGAAAGAATATGAGGAATATTTGAGTAATAAAGCTAAGCAGATCAGATGCCGTAATTGCAAGAAAATGGTAAATTCCAAAGCGAAACGCTGTCAATACTGTGGCACTTTGTTGAAGATGTCCTTAGCAGGAATTATTATTACCATTGGTTTTATTCTATCTGTTATTGCCATAATATTGATAGGAGTATTACAAAGCAGATAGAATTTTACCATAGTTGTTTTTATAGTTCAATAATTTAATAGCAGGAAATTTTATATTTGACATCAAAAATAGTAACCAGAATTTTATATACATTAGTAGGAGCAGATAATGGGAAATGGCATAATTGTTGGAAATAAAATATTTGATATTGTATTTGTTGCATTATTCACAGCTCAAGCATTAAAAGTGATCATCAGTCTTTTTACTGAAAGAAAATTAAATTTCCGTAAATTTCTTGATACTGGCAGTATGCCGAGTTCACATACTTCTTCAGTTGTTTCATTAGCAACTGCAATCGGCATCAAAGAAGGAACACAATCATCACTTTTTGCAATCAGTATTGTGTTTGCTGTTGTAGTTATGTATGATGCTACCGGCGTAAGACGCGCAGCAGGAAAACAAGCTTCTGTTTTGAATAAAATTGTAAGTAATATTAAAAAACGAGAAGGTTATTTAATCATCGAAGAAAACTTAAAAGAACTTATAGGTCATACACCATTGGAAGTACTTGGTGGTGCTGTTCTTGGAATTATCGTTGCTTTCCTGATGTGTTAGTGCAAAATTAGATAAATAAACTATTTTTTAGTTACACATTAATATTATTGACACATTGTCCTCCCTTTTCCGTTTTTGCTAAAAAAAGTATCTGGGAAATATAAGATGGGTAAAGATTTTAAATCAGAAAAAAAATTCAAACTATCAAAAACAAAAGTTGGTTATACTCCTCGAACAAAAACACCATTAAAAACTTATAAAGAGCTTGGTTTCATGAGCGGTTTAGAGGTACATCAACAGCTCAATACTAAAGAAAAATTGTTCTGCAGATGTCCTGCAGGTTTATATAGTGATTTTGATGATTACGATGCTGAACTTATTCGTCATATGCGCCCTACGCTTTCTGAGATGGGAACTTACGATGGAACTGCTTTAATGGAATTCCGAACTAAAAAGAATATCACTTACCGAATTAAAAACGAGACAACTTGTACTTATGACATTGATGATACACCTCCCTTTCCCATAAATCGAGAAGCTCTTGATTATGCCATACAAATCGCATTTCAATTGAAACTTAACATTGTTGGTGAGTTACATATAACCCGTAAACAATATCTTGACGGCAGTATTCCAACCGGTTTCCAGCGAACTGCAATAATCGGTATCGAAGGAGTTATTCCTCTTAAAAAAAAGAAGATCAGAATTATCCAGCTAAGTATAGAAGAGGATTCTTGTCGTGAAGTCTCTGATATTGGCCATGAAAGGATATATCAAACTGATAGGTTAGGAATTCCATTGATTGAAACTGTAACTTATCCTGACATGAAGACACCCGATGAAGTTTTGGAAGCAGCGCAGTACATTCGCTTTTTAAATAGAAGTTCAGGAAAAGTTCGCGTTGGAATTGGTGCCGGAAGAGAAGATGTAAACGTGAGCATAACCGGTGGAACTCGGGTTGAAATAAAGGGAGTTTCACATAATAAATGGATACCTGAACTTACTCATAATGAAGCTTTCCGTCAAAAAGCACTTCTAATAATTAAGAAGGAATTGAATAAACGCATCTTAGATTTGAAAAAATGGAAACCAATATTCAAGAATGTCGATTTTGATGTTTCTGATATTGAATATACACCAATTAAAGAAGCAATGAATAATGGCTGGAAATTAATTGCCTGCAATCTTCCTGATTTTAAAGATATCCTTTCTCACTTTCTACAACCAGGAAAAACATTTGCGGACGAACTTGAGGGAAGATTAAAAGTTATTGCTTGTCTTGAGAAACCAAATTTTGTGTATTCAGAAGATATGAATCCGGTGTTTAGTGAATCACTATTAAGGCAGCGCAAAAAATTACTTAATTGCAAATCTAATGATGCTCAGATTGTTTTTTGGGCACCACAAGAAGATATAGAAACTGCCTGCGAAACAATAGAAGAACGTTGCAGACTGGCTTTTGAGGGAGTTCCAAATGAAACTCGTAAAGCATTGAAAGACGGAACTACGATTTTTGAACGTGTTTTACCAGGTGCGGATAGAATGTATCCTGATACAGATTCTGCTCCTATCCCAATTGAAGATGAGTACCTAGAAAAGCTGAGAAAAGAGCTGCCTGTAGATCTGGTTGATAGATTGAAACAACTGAAGAAATGGCAAGTACCTGAGGATTGTTATCAATACATTCTCAGAAATAATCTTGTTCCGGAAATTGAACGAATTAATAATGATCTTAAGATCAGCCCCAAATATATTGCAACGACTTTTGCACACACACTAAAACACATTGAAGGACAGTTAATTCCTGATGTTCCCTTCCTCTATACCAAAATTTATGAAATTTTTAAATTTATTATTGAGAAGAAGCTCTCTTTTGATATTGTTAAATCTTTCTTACCCGTTATTTATTTATATTCTCAAATGGAATTTGAATCAGTTCTTAACTCTTTGGAATTTGAAAGCTATAAAGAAGAGGTAATTCTGAAAAATGTGAGCAGTTTACAGTCAATGTTTACTAAAATCAATAAATCGAAGAACCCATTAGCTGCAGAGAAATGGATCATGGGAAACTTACGTCCAATCGCTCTGGGAAACATACCTTTACAAAAGCTAAATGCTTTTGTTCGGAAGTCCTTATCTAAAGGTGGTGCGAAATGATAGACATCTTCAAAGGCTACAAAGGTGATGCAGTAGAAATCCTGAAAAAATTCAATATCCGAGTATGGGGTGATGCTGAGATCAAGACCACACGTGGTGATTTTAGTGGAATTATTCTTCCCCGCTCCGAAAATGATGATGATAAACATATTGTATTGAAATTAGTGACCGGTTATAATGTAGGAATCAATGTAGGAACGATAACCGATATGAAAGAAATCGGCTACAAAGAAGCGCATTATAAAATACCGGAGAAAAAATTCCCATTCACAGAAGGTCAGCCTAAAGTAAAATTATTCGGAACGGGCGGCACAATTGCTTCGCGATTGGACTATAGAACAGGAGCAGTGATACCGGCTTTCTCTCCTGGAGAACTTTACGGTGCAGTTCCGGAACTTGCTGATATTTGCAATTTGGAAACTGAAAAACTCTTTGCAGTTTTCAGCGAGAATATGGGTCCCGAACAGTATAAAACTCTGGCAATTGCCATTGGTAAAGAAATTGAAAAAGGAATCGATGGTATTATCATCGGACATGGAACCGATACACTGCACCACACTGCTGCAATTCTTTCCTTCATGATCCAGGATTCTCCGGTTCCAATTATCTTAGTTGGTTCACAACGTTCTTCCGATCGTCCATCATCTGATGCTGCATTGAATCTAATGCATGCTGCTACCGCTGCAGCACAATCGGATATTGCTGAAGTAATGGTTTGTATGTTTGGACCTACATCTGATGAATATGGTCTTTTACATCAGGGAACACGTGTTCGGAAAATGCATTCTTCCTATCGTTCCACCTTCCGAACCATTGGAGATACTCCCATTGCAACCGTTACCCGTGATAAAATAACACCGATTAAGCAAAATTATAACCGAAGAAGAGATGATAGAAAGGTAACGATCCTACCCTATTTTGAAGAGAAAGTAGCCTTACTCTATTATTATCCTAATATGCAGCCTGATATGATCTATTCACTTATTGATAATGGCTACAAAGGGATTGTGATTGCAGGAACAGGATTGGGACATGTGAATAAACCTCTATACCCTGCTATCAAGAAATGTCAGGAATTAGGAATTCCAATTTTTATGACAGTACAAACTTTGTGGGGATATGTTCACATGTTTGTTTATGATACAGGTCGTGATCTTATGAACTACGGAATTATTCCTGCTGAAAATATGCTGCCCGAAGTTGCAATTGTTAAACTTAGCTGGGCATTAGGACAAACAGATGATATGGAAAAAGTTCGCGAGTTAATGATGACACCAATTGCTAATGACATCACAAAACGAGAACCATATAATGGGTATCTGATTTATCAGGGTGGAATTCCTGAAGTTGAAGAATTTATTAAGAAAGTGCATAAATAGATGTGGAAAGCTCCTAATTTATGAGAATCTTCGTGAGAACGTTCAAAGAAGAATATCTCAGAAAGACAAAAAGATATATCTGTTATAAAATTGTCATCCTGAGTGATGCGAAGCATTGTATCGAAGGATAACGAGCTATGATAAATTCATACACTTCGATAGGTTGTGAACTTCTACTCTGTGTGACAGAAAATTTTAAGGAAAATTATGATAAAACGATTTATAAAATATTACCAACCACATAAGTATTTATTTATTCTGGATATGACTGTTGCCTTTCTGGCAGCGATCCTTTCAGTTTTTATGCCGATGCTTACACGCACACTACTCAAAGTTCATATACCAAATAAAGATTTAAATGGGATCTTTACTTTACTAGCAATAATGGGTGGAATCATTATTTTCAAATCCGTTTTTACT
>DAOUTP010000286.1 GCA_030626645.1 Candidatus Cloacimonadota bacterium | reverse complement strand
TAATTGTTCTCAATATAAATTAGTAATTCATCCAACCACTTCTGCCCGTACCTATAAGAAGCTTCAAGTGCTTCAATCCCAAATACGTTCCCACCATGAAGCCCTAATTTAAGTAGTGTCTTTTGAAATTTAACTCTAATTTTTTTGTTAGGAATAATAACAAAAGATAAAGATAGTCCAGCCACATTGAAAGTCTTACTGGGAGCGAACATTGTGAGAGAATTGTTTGCGATCTTTTTAGAAATAGTAGGAATTGGAATATGTTTATTGCCATTTAGAATTAGGTCAGAATGAATTTCATCTGATATAAGAAGTACATTATGCTTTAAACATAACTCAGATAATCGCTTTAACTCATCAGTGTTCCAAACTCTACCTACGGGATTGTGTGGGCTGCATAATATCATCATTTTAACATCATCAGCTAGTTTTCTTTCCAGATCGGCAAAATCCATTTTGTAATGATCATCGACTAATTTCAGTTCAGAAATTACAAGCTTACGCTTATTATTATCTATTGAAGTGAAGAAAGGGTAATAAACCGGAGTTTGAACCAGAATCTTGTCGTTTTTTTCTGTGTAGGTTTGAATTGCAAAATTTATAGCAGGAACGATTCCCGGAGTTGCTACTATCCACTCTTTATTAATTTTCCAATCAAATCTATTCTTCATCCAGTTTACAATAGAGGTATAAAAAGAGTCGGTAAGACCTGTATACCCAAAAACGCCATGATCAACTCGCTTATTTAGAATTTTTAAAACCTCAGATGGAGCCTGAAAATCCATATCAGCAACCCACATGGAGAGAAGGTCTTCCTTCCCAAAGATCTCTTTATTATAATCCCATTTGTAGCATTTTGTATTCTTGCGATCAATGATCCTATCGAATCTGCTCATTACAAAATTCCTTTTGTGAAGAAGATATCGAGGGTAATTATGCTAAGAGCTGAATATGTATCCAGATCACCAAAAACATCTTCCAAACCTTTTATCAACGCATTTATATGACCTTTTGTCAGCTTTACCAGGATGATCTTACTAATTGGGTTCTTCTCGGAAGTGAAATTAAAAAACCCCATGAAAAGAGGTGTCTTAGAAAGCAGGTTTTCCATATTTTGTGTTTCCAGAATAATTGAATTTTGAATTCCATATTCAACAAATACCTCTGTAATATCCTGCATAATACTCTCGTCTTTAACTGTAAGCAGCATTAAGACTTCCTTGCCTTTTTGGATAATTGTTGTAACTTCGTCATTTGTTTTGCGGAGGAACTCTTCATAAAGACCGATCTTTGTAGTTGAATGTAACATCTCATCAGCTACATCTGGTTCTTTTAATATTAGAGACACTTGTGCCAATAATTTTAAATGTGAATTTCTATCTCCTTTAGGACCAACTATCGTAATAAATATTTTGGATTTCTTTTTATCAAGTGCATCAAAATGAATACCCTTCTTGCAAATCGCAATTGCGATTATGAAATGATCAATTCCCTCCAGTTGACAGTGAGGGATAGCAATTCCTTTACTGAACCCAGTACTTCCCATATCTTCTCTTTCTTTAAGAGCATTAAAAATAACATCTTCTTCTATATTCCTGAATTCCCTACTTCTCTTAAGAAGCTTGCCAATATTGTGTAAAGCATCAATTTTATCTTTAGCAGTGAAATCAGCTTCACAGCACTCTAGTTTAACAATTTCCGAAAATTCCATTATTTTCTCCTTTTCAGATTTTTTAAGATTGCAAATTTAGAAAGTGGTGGCCCTATAACTTCGTTCACAAACACAGACATTAAGATGATATTCGTCATCTGCGCAATCTCGTTTTGAACTTCTGCTGAAGCTTGCTGAACAATAGGGGAAGCCTGCACAAATAACATTAATCCTATTGCAACTCCAGCTTGTGGAAGTAAACTTAAACCAAGATAATTTCTTACATTTTTATCAATCTTCAATGCAGCTCCACCTATATAAATTCCAAAGTACTTTCCTGCGAATCGTAAAAATATGTATACTATACCAGCTAATAAAATTATTGGATCCGTAAAGACAGCAATATCTAATTCTGCTCCTGCTATTGCAAAAAAGATAGCATACAGAGGTGGTGTCATTGGTTGAAAAGAGAAGAGGATCCGGGCATTCTTCTTATTCATATTAATTATCAACATGCCTAGAGTCATATTAGCAATGAGTGGTGATAGATGCAGGCTAATTGCTACTGATGTTGTTATGAATATTATACCTAATGAGATGATCTTGATCTCATTCAAGTTATGTTTTTTAATTGTTACAAAATGGATTATTAGACCACTAATTGCACCAATAATAATTGAAATGATGATCTCTTTGAAAGCGTGGATAACGGAATGTGAAATACTTACCTGAACATCTCCCATCATTGATGTGGAAATAGCAAATGCAATTGAAAATAAAATTACTGTTCCAGCATCATCCAAAGCAACAATGCCATACAGATAATCTACAAATTTCCCTCTGGCTTTGAGTTTCTCTACAATTACTACAGTTGCTGCTGGTGCTGTTGC
>DAOUTP010000045.1 GCA_030626645.1 Candidatus Cloacimonadota bacterium | reverse complement strand
CCATTTAAAATTAATAGATCCGCATCATCTTTTATATTATCCAGAAAATCTATTACTTTTCTTCTACGTTGTAAATCCTCAGCGTTTCCTTTAAATTTCAAATGAAAATCGGAGGCGATATAGACATTCATATTTTATTCCCTCGGCTTTTAATTAGTCATGATATAATAAAACAAATTTGCTCCAAATTGTAAAGCTTGTTCTTTAATGTTTTCAGGATCATCATGAACATTACTCCATCCATCAGAGATATTGGATTCATAAGTATAGAGGATCATTAGTCTTCCACTTTCATCAAAGATACCGAAAGCCTGCGGTCTTTTGTCATCATGTTTATGGATCTTAGGCAATCCATTTGGAAAATCGAAAAAGCAATGAAACAACTCATGACTTGCTGGTAACTCGACCAGATCTTTTTCCGGAAATATTTTTTTAATTTCATATTGGAAAGTTTTGTTCAAACCATAATCATCGTCAACATAAAGAAATCCGCCACGATCCAAATAAGTTCTAATATTCTCTGCTTCTTTGCTATTAAAATTAACTGTACCGTGTCCTGTCATAAAAATAAAAGGATAATCAAATAGTTTTGAGTCATCAGGGCTGACAATAGCTTGAATTTTAGAGAAATTTGTATTCAAAGTCATATTGAGATATTCTACAATATTTGGGATAGTATCCTGGTCATTGTACCAGTCACCACCGCCTTTATAATGCAATCGTGCTATTTGATGCTCACTCTCAAGAGCCGGAAGAGCACTGAAAATCAATACGATAATTATTAATAATTTACTTTTCATAATTCAAATATAAATGTGATAAATTTTACAGTAAGAAATTAAGCAAGCAAAAAAAATCTGGACACAATAATTTGTGACTTTCAGATGTCATTTATGTAAAATTAATAATGATAAATCTCAGTGAGTCAAACAATAAATAGATGATTCGCAGATGGAGTTAAAATGAAGCTTTATAAAGAGCTTAAGAGTTGCACTAAATTCTTTCTAATTGCCGGTCCGTGTGTTGTGGAAGATGAAAAATTGATGATGAAAGTTGCTGAGAAGTTAGTTGTACTGACTCAGAAAAGAGGAATTCCATTTATTTTTAAATCATCTTTCAAAAAAGCAAATAGAACTTCTATCGAGTCAGCGACAGGTCCTGGTATCAAAAAAGGTCTTGAAATACTTTCAAAAATAAAAAAGGAATTCAACGTTCCGATATTGACTGATGTTCACGAGATAAACGAAGTTGAGGAGGCTGCAGAAGTTGCGGACATTCTTCAGATACCTGCATTTTTATCACGGCAGTCTGATCTCATTTTTGCAGCAGCTAAAACAGGTAGAATTGTTAATATAAAAAAAGGGCAGTTCATGGCACCTGAAGATATGAAGAATGCAGCAGAAAAGATTTTAAAAGCCGAGAACAATAAAATTCTGCTCACTGAGCGGGGGACAAGTTTTGGTTATCATAATTTAATTGTGGATTTCCGAAGTTTTGCTATAATGAAACAACTTGGTTATCCTGTAATTTACGATGTTACACATAGCTTGCAAAGACCATCCCAAAGTAAAACTTCCGGGGGTTCTCCCGAATATGCACTGATGATGGCAAAGGCTGCGTTGGCTTCCGGAAATGTTGATGGACTCTTCATTGAAACTCATCCGAATCCTGCTGAAGCACTTAGCGATGCTAATTCGATGCTTGCACTAAATAAACTTCCGGAACTACTTGATGCATGTTTAAGAATTAAAGGAGATTGAGGAATATATGGATTTTAGCAAAATTAAATTGATTATTTTAGATAATGATGGCGTTCTTACAGATGGGAAAATAATATACGACAATAATAAATTAGAATCAAAAAATTTCAATGCGAAGGACGGCTTGGGGATCAAACTATTACAATTCAGTGATATTAAGCTTGCTATCATAACGGGTCGAATTTCTAATGTAGTTGAGCAAAGATGTGATGACCTCCAAATAAAATTGCTTTTTCAAGGTGTAAGGAATAAATTGAAAAAAACTACTGAACTTCTGAAAGAGCTGAATCTGGATTGGGAAAATGTAGCTTATATGGGTGATGATTGGAATGATTTTCCCGTTATGGAAAAATGCAATATATCAGCTACTCCTGCTGATGCATTTGATGATATAAAAAGTAGGGTTGATCTTGTTACTAAGCGTAACGGTGGAGAAGGTGCAGTTAGGGAATTTATTGAGCTTATCTTAAAGAAACAGGGAAAATATGAAGAGAGTTTGCAGAAGCTTCTTGATCACCTTAAGTCTCATTAGTCTTTTTCTCATTTCTTGTGAAGAAGAAGTAGAATCTAATATGCCGATAAGCGGGAAAATACCTGATGAACAGGCAGATTCTATCAGAGTCATTTCCACTACTAACAATGTTATTGATTATGAGTTAACTGCTGTACACTTTTATAAATATTACAGCACAAAACAAACTTTTGCAGATACTGTATTCGTAACTTTTTTTAATGTGGACGGATCTGTGAAATCAACTTTGAAATGCGATAAAGCTGAAGTAAATGATGCAAAAAACACATTAACTGGAATTGGTGATGTTGTGGTTGTGAGTGAAAATGGAACAATGAAAGCTCCTTTTATGATTCTAGAAAGAAACACAAATACTTTATTTGCAAAAAAAGGTGTAACCCTGATACGTGAAAATAATGTTCTCTTCGGTGAAGAAATGGAATCAAACTTAGATCTTGATAGAGTTGAGATCACAAAAGTATCGGCTCAAGGGAAACTGAATGAAGATGAAGTTAGCTGGTAGATCATTTGCAGGATTTCTTTTAACAGTAATCTTTGCTATGATATTTAATCTTCTTGCAGCAGTTGAAGATTTACGACCTTATAAATTGATAAATGCCGATAAACTAATAATTACAAAAATCGAAGGTGAGTATATTACTAACTTGTTTGGGAACGTACATTTTTTTTATGGTGATACAGAATTCTTTAGTGATAAAGCGGATATATTTGAATTGCAGAAAATTGTACGTATGCAGGGGAATGTGGAAGTTTATGATGATACCCTAAGTATGTTAGCAAATAATGTTGATTATTTCCGCAAAACTGAACGTCTTTTCCTGCGTGGAAATGTTCTGGCAACGGAAACTCATATTGATTCAACTATTAGCACATTTGAAGCTGAAGAGGTTGAGTATTTCAGAAATTCACGAGAGTTTTTTGCCAAAGAAAATGTGATAACGTATGATGAGCGGGAAAATATGCATGGAACTTGCGGGGAACTGAAATACTATTTGAATGATGGATACGGCTACATGATGAAAGAGCCTATTCTTTCTGTTTCTAATAAAGATACACTTTCCATTTCAGCTGAGAAGATCGAGTATTTTGAAAACTACAAAAAAGTTGTAGCAACATTTAATGTGAGAACTTTTTCAAAAGATTTTATTATGAGCAGTGACTTCCTATTATATTTTTCAGATGAAGAAAAAGCAGTGTATTTAGGAGAACCTGAATTCACTTCGAATCTTGCTGATGCTTCAGCAATTGAATTCCAAATATTTTTTGAAGAGCAGAAAATTAAGAAGGCGATATTGCAGGATTCTTGTTATGTTCAATTCTCTGAATCTGAGGATCAACCTAAAATGAATTGGGCGGTGGGAGATTTGATGGAATTCAATTTTGAAAAAGGAAACATTGTTTACTGTGAATCTAAAGGTAATGTTAATTCATATTTCCAACAAGAAACAGCAGAAAGAAAAGATTATTCAGCAAATCAAGCAAAAGGTGAATTTCTCATTATTGAAATGGATAATACGAACAAAATTGAAAGAATTTCAATGAAAGATAAAATTCATGGAATTTATAAATTTCAACATAGAAACTGATAATAAAACCCTAACTAAATACTAAAAAACATTTTATATTCGAAGACAAAGCATAATCTATTCCAAAGCTGAATTTTAATTGCAACATTCGCTTGACAAATAAAAGGAATTAATTAAATCTATTTACCATGAAGAGTTTAAAAACAGAAAATTTGATTAAAATTTATGGTAAGAGAAAGGTTGTAAATAATGTCAGTATTAATCTGCAGCAAGGTGAAATTGTTGGAATTCTAGGACCCAATGGAGCTGGTAAATCTACGACTTTCTATATGATACTTGGATTAATAAAAGCAAATAGTGGCAACGTTTTTTTTAGTGAAAAGCAGATAACTAATCTACCTATGTATAAACGCGCACAACTTGGGATAGGATATCTTGCCCAGGAACCTTCTATATTTCATAAACTCACGGTTGAGCAGAATATCATGGCAATTCTGGAAACACTAAAAATTTCAAAAAAAGAACGAAAACTAAGATTGGAAGAACATCTGGATGACTTGGGTATTACTAAATTAGCTAAACAGAAAGCTTATACATTATCTGGCGGAGAACGAAGAAAACTTGAGATCACCCGTTCACTTGTTACATCCCCCTCTTTTATGCTTATGGATGAACCTTTTGCAGGAGTCGACCCTCTTGCTGTAGCCGATATTCAGGATATAATAAAAAAACTAAAAGAGAAAAATATTGGAATATTGATTACTGACCATAATGTCCTTGAAACTTTGAAAATCACCGAAAGAGCTTATATTATTTTTGATGGGGAAATATTATTTAGTGGAACTTCCCGAGAATTGGTAAAAGATGATAAAGCCCGTGAAGTATATCTTGGTGATAGATTTACTAATCCTTTTGGGAATGAATAAATAAAAAAGAGTTATGCAATGACGAAATTCAAGCAGATATTAGTACAAAGGCAAACACAAAATTTATTATTAAAGCCAAAAATGCTTCAATCATTAGAAATGCTTGCTATGCCGTTAATGCAGCTTGAAACACATTTAAAACAGGAAATGATCACTAATCCCATGCTGGAACTTCTTGAATTCAACGAAGAAGAAGAAATCTCTAATGATAAAAGTGAGAAAATAAAAGATCAGATAGAAGAAGATATCAAAAAAGAGACTGAAAATGAAGAGTTGAAAAAAACTTTGGAAGAGACTAAAGAATTAAGCGAGATATTGGATTCATATTCAGAATATTTTCAGGGTAGTTCGAGTAGTGCACATTCCACAGAAGGCATTAATTTCGATCAAATGGTAAAAAATGTTGAAGATAAAAGAAAAGAATTTACATATCAGATTGAGAGACTGGGTCTTAATAATGATGAATTTGAATTTGCATATGAATTGTTTGATAGCATTGATGCATACGGATTTCTACCAAAAGAATTCAATATAGAAGAAATCGCAATAGAATTTGGAATTGAATTAAAAAAAGCAGAAGATATCCATACCATGCTTCTACATATAGAACCCTGTGGAATTACAGCAAGGAATATTCAAGAATGCTTATTAGCACAACTTGATCCTGAATTCCATAATGAGAATATAATCACGCTGATCTCAGAACATTTTACTGATCTTATTCATAAACGGTATAAAAATATTGCCTCAAGTTTTGGAACTTCAATTACAACCATTATAAATTGGAAAAAACAAATCGCAAAACTGGACCCGAAACCTGGTTTACGTCTTCTTACAAATCATTCTAACTATATTGTTCCCGACGTTATTATTAAACGTATTGGAAGCGAGTATGAAATTATCATAAATGACTATTCCTTTCCTAAGATCCGCTTGAGTAGAAGATATAATACAATATTGCAGCAAGTTAAAACGGATAAAGAAGCACTAGATTATGTGCGCAGCAAGATAAATTCAGCAAAGTTCTTAATCAAATCAGTTTATTTACGAGGAAGAACATTGGAACGTGTTACAAAGTCCATCTTACATCATCAACCAGATTTCTTTTATGGTGAGAATAGAGTATTAAGACCGTTAACATATTCGGAAATTGCTCAAGAACTTCAGGTAAATGAATCAACGATCTCACGTGTAGTTCGTATAAAATATGCTGATACGCCTTTTGGAGTTATGTGCCTGAAGGATTTCTTCACAAGTAAAGCTGGGAAGGATGATAATTACAATTCAGTATCAAGGCATAATGTTGAACAAAAAATTACAAGAATGATAGATACCGAAGATGATACCAGTCCTTTAAGCGATCAGGATATTGCAGAAAAACTTGCTGATATGAGTATTAATGTGTCCCGCCGAGTCGTGGCTAAATATAGAAAAGCCAAAGGGATTCTAAATAGCCGTTTGAGGAGAAAAGAGTGACTAGATTCAAGGTGATTGTAATAGGTGGAGGACCTGGAGGATATGTTACGGCTATCCGGCTTCAGCAATATGGAATTGATGTTGCCGTATTTGAAAAAGAGAGACTTGGAGGAGTTTGTCTGAATCATGGTTGTATTCCCACAAAGTCACTGGTAAAGGTTGCTGACCTTTATAAAGAAATAAAAGAATCCGAAGACTTTGGAATATCAATTGAAAGATCTAGCGTAGATTATAAAAAAGTTTGGCAGAGAAAAAACAATGTTGTTGAGAAACTGGTTTCAGGAATTGAATTCATGTTCAACAAACGAAAGATCCAAATTATAAAAGAAACAGTTACAAAAATTGAGAAAATAGATTCTGAATATAAAATTTTTACGGATAGTGATGAGTTCTTTGCTGAGTATGTGATCCTTGCTACTGGTTCAAAACCAAAAGAATTATCTTTCATGAAATTTGATGGGAAGAATATCCTATCTTCCAGAGATCTCCTCAAAATGGATAAATTGCCAAAAAAATTGGTTGTTATTGGTGGAGGCGTTATCGGTTGTGAATTTGCTTCTATTTACAATCAATTTGGTGTGGATGTAGAAATTGTGGAATTTTTACCAAACCTGATAGACCTGGAAGATACAGAAATATCCAAAAGATTGACAATGGCTCTAAAACGAAGCGGGATAAAATTGCATCTAAATACTTCGGTAGAGAGTTATGAAGAAACTCAAAACAGTATTCTTCTCAAATTATCAAACGGAAAGGAAATTGACACTGATAAAGTATTATTAAGTGTTGGTAGAGAGCCAGTTATGGATATTGAATTTTTAAATGAACATATTTCTATGGATAACGGATTTGTGAATATTGATAAAATGATGAGAACAAATTTAAAGAATGTATTTGCTATAGGTGATGTTACCGGTAAACTTATGTTGGCTCATACAGCCAGCAAGCAGGGACTTATTGTCGCTGATATTATTCATAATGAGATAAATAAAACTGAGATCGAGATCATCGATCTTGATTATAAAAAGATTCCGGCTTGCACATTTACAAATCCGGAAATAGCTTCTGTTGGCTATACACAAAAAGAAGCTGAAGAGAAATTTAATAAAGTGCTTATTGGAAAATTTCCATTTTCTGCTAATGGAAAGGCAATTGGTTTGGGAGCAACTTTCGGGTTTGTAAAAGTAATTGCATTAGAAGATTCCAACAAGATTATAGGTATTCATATTATTGGACCGCAAGCAACAGAATTAATTGCTCAAGCAGGAATATTAGTGGGTTTAGATGCAACTATAGATGATGTGAAGAAGACTGTTTTTGCACATCCAACCATATCGGAAGCTCTTATGGAAGCAATTGAAGATCTGGAAAAACTTGCAATACATAAAATATAGATTATTATTAGGAAGATATGGAAGTATTGAGAAAGCCGGCATGGCTTAAGTCAAAGAAACTCGGTGCCAGAAAAACTCGAGAGATAATAAAAATTTTGAGAAAATACAATCTTCATACTGTATGCGAAAATGCAAAATGTCCGAATCAAGGTGAGTGTTTTGAAAACGGCACTGCTACATTTATGATCTTAGGAGAAACTTGTACCAGAAACTGTTCTTTTTGTGCAATTGATAAAACAAAGAAAAATCTTGAACCTGTTGATATAAATGAACCCAAGGCGATTGCGAAACTTTCAAATGAATTGGGATTGAAATATGTTGTTATCACAACTGTAACACGCGATGACCTTCCTGATGGAGGTGCATCCCAATTTATTGAAGTTATAAAACAGATAAGAGAAATTTGTAATCCGGATGTTGCAATCGAATTGTTAATTTCTGATCTGAATGGTGATCTGGATCAAGTAAAACGCATAGTTAATGCTGGTCCTGATGTATTGAATCATAATATCGAGACTGTTCAACGCCTTTATGGAGCTGTTCGCCAAATGGCGGATTTTGAGCGGTCGCTGAAAGTTCTTCAAAAAGCCAAAATAACTGATAGTTCCATACTTACAAAAAGCGGTTTCATGGTTGGACTTGGAGAAACAGAAAGTGAAGTGCTTGAGCTGATGAGAAAATTGCGTGAAGTTGATGTGGATATTATCACAATCGGGCAGTATATGGCTCCGACAGAAGAACATTATCCGGTTGTAGAATATATTCATCCTGATACTTTTGCTCATTACAAAACAGAAGGTGAGAAAATGGGCTTCAAACTTATTGAATCTGCTCCTCTTGTACGCAGTTCCTACCATGCAGAGCAAGCAAAGAAGATCTTAAACAAATAGCTGTAGGATATTTTACATTCCTGCAGCATTAATAAAGGAGGCAATTATGCAAATTACAATTACTGCACGTCATTTCGACCTGACGAATGCGATCAGAGACCATATTGATGGCTCCTGTGCAAAGTTGGGAAGGTACTTCGATCATATTATTCATGCAAACTTTATTCTTTCATTAGAAAAGAATGGGAACAAAGTTGAATTGATTGTCCATGCACCAAAGCATAACTTGAAATGTGAAGCGATTGAAAAAGATATGTATTTAGCAATTGATAATGCTGTTGATAAAATGGAGCAGCAGATCAAGAAGATGAAGGATAAATGGGCAGATCACAACAAGAAAAGCCTGAAAGAAAATCTTCATTTTGTCTATGCAGATCTTATTGAAAGAAATGAAGGTAAGAAAAGAATAAAGATAAAAAGAATTTTAGCTGAGAATTTAACAGTTGACGATGCACTGGAAAAATTCGATAATATAGATGATATGTATTTAGTATTTAAGAATTTGGAAACTGATAGAGTTAATGTTTTAGTGAAAAAAGATGAAGAACATTATAAGTTGATTGAACCATAACGTTAATTGTTAGAGCCCGTTCCACTTGACGGGAACGGGTTCACTATAAAAGTAGGGAATATGAAAAAAATAAGCGTAAAAGAATTTTATAAGCTAATGAAGAAAGATCTTTCACTTTCGTTGATAACTCATCCAAATACAATGCAAGGTGATATTACAACATCCTTCCTAAATAGACCAGGACTTGCTTTAACAGGTTATTTCGATAGATTTGATTATAACCGAATACAAATTCTTGGTGAAACGGAGATCAGTTATCTGCAATCATTAAAAGAAAAAGAATTATATAATAATATCAAAGAAACACTTGTTTATGACATTCCTGCTATTATTATTACAAAAGGTCTTTCTATTCCAAAACAAATTGAATTTCTTGCTAATGAAATGAAGATCCCAATTTTTTCATCAAGATTATCCACAGATAAATTATTTAATTCTCTACGAATATTTCTCCAAGGTATTTTTGCCCAATCAAAAACGATTCATGGAACACTGGTTGATGTTTTTGGTGTTGGAATTCTCTTAACAGGTAAAAGTGGGATCGGTAAAAGTGAATGTGCATTGGAACTTGTAGAACGGGGTCAACGCATCATTACAGATGATGTTGTTAAGATAACTTCAAAAGAAGATATACTGGTAGGTTGTGGAACAAATGACTATGGGCATTTCATGGAAGTTAGAGGGATCGGGCTTATTGACGTTGCAAAAATGTTTGGGATACAAGCTGTACGAATGAAAAAAAGGATCGATGTTCAGATCGAACTAATGCCGTGGAAAGATAACATGGATTATGAAAGGATCGGACTAAGTGATAACTTTGTAGAGATTCTTGGAAACAAGGTTCCCATCATTTATCTTCCAATTTCTCCCGGGAAAAATATTGCGGTCATCATTGAGGTTGTTGCTATGAACCATATTTCTAAATTGTTTGGTTACGATGCTGCAAAAGAATATACTAATAAACTACAGGAAGATCTTACCAGAAAAGCAAAGATACGTGAAAATCAGATTGAAAAAAAGGAATAATGGATTAGGATTTCAAAATTATGATAAGAAAAACCATAAAGATAGTTAATAAACTTGGAATGCATGCCAGACCTGCTACGATGATCGTGAAGGCTGCTACAAAATATAGATCAGATTTCAAAATAATGAAATCAGATATGGAAAT
>DAOUTP010000066.1 GCA_030626645.1 Candidatus Cloacimonadota bacterium | reverse complement strand
TTTTTCAGGGAATCGTGATCCAGAGAAGAGGAGCACAAATTTCCAAGACATTCACTGTAAGAAAAATAAGTAATGGAGTTGGTGTTGAGCGTATTTTCCCGCTTAACTCACCCAATATCGATAAGATCGACGTTGTAAGATTTGGTCGTGTGCGCAGAGCTAAGCTCTTCTATCTGAGAGAAGCTAAAGGTAAAGCTGCACGTGTAAAAGAAAAAAGAAGATATTAATATCTTTAAAACAATAATAATGGGGAGTTCGATATTTCGAACTCCCTTTTTTTTGTGCTTAACCTTAAAAGGATTTCCTTCATTTTATCTTTGGAATTAATTCTTTAAAGGTTTACCTGCCTTTGGCATGGTTTCTTTCAATATTTTCCAACCTTAAGATTGCTAACTGCAAGAAATCTTATGAGAAGCGATCTCAAGGTTTATGGATTCCCGTTTCCACGGGAATGACAGATACGGAAATTAAAAATCTTTACAAAAAAGTAAAATTGATAAACTTGCAATAGTTTTTTATAAGAAGTTTAGATTTAAGTATAATTCATTAGAAAAAATATAATGAAATCTAAATGAAATGTATACGACATATGTCGTATACAACCCCAAAATCGGGGGTGTTCGCGACAAAATTGACGGGGATATACACATTACACACAACATAATCAGTCGCCACTATTTTGTTAATATATGAGATTTTTTCTCATTTTAGTTGACAATAATCATCTAGTATAAAATAGTTCTCCACATAAAAGCGAGGTTAATATGTTATTAGAATTCCAAGTTGAGAACTACCTATCCTTCAAAGAATTAGCAAAGCTAAGTATGATTGCTTCTTCGTCAATTTCCAAAAAGAACTTACAAGATTCCATTGTTACACTAAATAAAACTAATATTTTAACTAGTGCTGCTATTTTCGGAGCAAATGCCAGTGGTAAAAGTAATTTTATAGCTGCTATTGGATTTATGGGTGAATATGTTTTTAACTCAGCAAAAGAAAGTACTTATGGAAAGGATATTGAAGTACAAAGCTTTAAGTTAAGTGAGGAAACTAAAAACGAACCTTCTTCTTTTGAGATTACTTTTATCGTTCCTAATGATAACGAAAAGTTATCCGCAAACAAGCATATAATCTTTAGATATGGATTTCAGATAAGTAAAAAAAGAGTGGAAGCTGAATGGCTTTTTGCCAGATTTACGACAAGCGAATCTACTTTATTTACACGTATCGGAAATGAAATTATAAATAGGGATAAATTCAAAGAAGGTAAACAGGTTTATAAAAGTGTAGGTGATTTTAATAAAACAACGCTTTTTTTGTCTTTAATAGCCAATATCAAGGGAGAGAATGCTCCATTAACAGGATTGGTAATGAATTGGTTTTCAAGTTTACGTGATATTACTTCTATTGCAGACAATAATTTTCTGGCGATTACAGCAGATCTTATGGAAGAACCAAATCAAAAAGAAGAAATTCTTAAAGCTTTGAGTTTTGCCGATATGGGTATTGAAGATATTACGATTAATGAGAACAGAGAAAAATTAGATAATTTTTCAAGTGAATTTAAAAAAGATATTAAAGATAAAGGAATTGAAAATTGGTTTTCAATGACGCTGGATACTTACCATAGTGTTTATAATTCTAATAAAGAAAAAGTCGGTAAAACTTCTTTTAATTTTACTGAACATGAATCAGATGGTACAAAAAAGTTTTTTGCATTAATCGGCCCAATACTGGCTGCATTGCACGAAGGTATGATACTTGTTGTAGACGAAATGGATGCAAGGTTACACCCTAATTTATTTTTAGTTCTGGTTTCATTATTTAATTCCAAAAAGATAAACAATAATAATGCTCAATTAATTTTTGCAACACATAATACATTGGTAATGAACAAAAGATATTTAAGACGAGATCAAATATATCTTACAAGAAAAGATAAATATGGTGCTTCAGAATTATACTCTCTACTTGATTATAAAACAGTTAGAAATGATGCTACTTTTAATAAAGATTATCTGATGGGTAAATATGATGCAGTTCCCTATTTGGGTAATTTCGAATCAATATTCACTGAGGATTAGAAATGCCAAAAGATAAACAGTTTTGGTTTAAAAAAAGAAACAAAATAGAAAGAGAAAAAGAAGCTCTTAGAGAATATAAAGATAGTATCTTAATTGTTTGCGAAGGTAAAGAAACAGAACGGAATTATTTTGATAGCTTTCAAACACCGGATGTAAAAGTCAATGTAATCGGCAAAGGATCTAGTACTAATAGATTGGTTGAAGATGCGATTGCAGAATGGAAAAGTTGTGCTGAAGAAGGAAAATATTATGAGAAACTATGGTGTGTTTTTGACAGAGATGATTTTCCGCTGGCAAATTATAATCAAGCTTTTGAGACTGTTAAAACACAAGAAAGAAGACTTAATGAAAAATACGAAAAGAAGACAGATAGGAAAATTTCAATTAAAATTGCTTATTCCAATCAAGCATTTGAATTGTGGTATTTATTACATTATGATTATCATATAACCGCTTATCATCGTAGTCAATATAAAAGTATGCTCACAAAAAGATTAAAAAAGAAATACAAAAAGAATGATCCTAATATATATAGTGATTTGTTATTACTAGCTGAGAAGACAAATGGTTATCAAGGTCAGGACTTCGCAATAAAAAATGCTCAAAAGCTTAGAAAAGGTAAAAGAAATATTCACAATATAAACCCATCGACTTCCATTGATTTATTAGTACTTGAATTAAACAAACATTTGAAAAGCTAATTGTGTGTAACATACGTGCCCAGAATCAGCAAGAAGTAAAGCTGTATGAGTCGTGGCGCACGACGGCGTTAACCAACACTTGTACGCCTTGGAGTATTCCGCTTCTTCCTAATTGAAACAGTTCCTGAGCGATATTTTTTCAAATAATATTTACTCTTAATATCAAGGGAATTACTAACTTTCTTAATCAATTTTGTATGATGGATCTGTGATTTAAATAATTTATTCGATCTTTCAAAATCAAGATAGATATTCGCAATATTTTGAGCAGCTAATTTCATACATTTTTGAATAGTTGTAAAAGAATTATCCCAACGATCCGGTTTTACTTTTCCTTTTCTTAAATAATAATATTCTATCAATTTATCATAATATTCATTTATGTGATAGATTTGTTCAGTGAAGTAGGTAACCGGTTCCTTGATTCGGTGTCTCCTGCCAAGTTCCAGAGTAAAATCAGCCAGGTGTTTGCGTGTATCAGCTTCCATAATTTGGTGAACTGTCTCTTCATCAGGAAATCTATCTGAGCCATCAGTATGAAATGGTTGATGCAGATCAGCAATATAATGAGAAACAACTCCTAACTCAAATATAAATGCTTTGAGTGGAGTATCTAAAATCCCAATTAGGAACGGTGCAATCCCAGAATGATGATAAATTTTATTTGGCTCTGCAATCATTTTATTTAGAAGCTGAATCTCATAATCTATCTTTTTTATTACGCTTCCAAAATGATGACCGTATTTATTGGGAGTACAATTATAATAATGATTTGTAAAATCTTTGAAAATCCGGTCTGGAGCTTGAATACCAAGAATGAATAATTCTTGATGGATCTTCAGCATATTAGTAAAAGGTGGATAACATTTTTGTAAGACTTTAGCTACAATAAATTGATGTGTCCGGCTATCCCAGATCCACATTTTAATTTTTCCTTTCCCTTCTTCATTGGTCATTCCTTGTTGTAAAAGTCGGCTTGCTTTAGCAAACGACTTCTTTTCTCTTGTTGGTTATACTTTTTCTTATTTTTAATTGAATATTCCATGTTGGTCATTGGTATTAATCTAATTTCATATTCCGCTGCATATCACGCATGACATCTTTTTTCTTAATATCTTCACGTTTATCGTATTGTCTTTTACCCTTGGCAAGTGCAATTTTTATTTTAGCCAGTCCTTTGTCATTTATGTAAATTTCTACAGGAATGAGTGTCATTCCTTTCTCATCCATCTGGTTTTTAATTTTTTTTATCTCACGTCTATTAAGCAGAAGTTTTCGTTTTCGTTCAGGATCAGGAGCAAAAACACTATCATATTTGTATGGACTGATGTGAAGACTGTGCAGCCAGACTTCTCCAGCTTCTACACTGGCATAGCTGTCTTTAAAACTGAGCTTTCCTTCCCGGATAGATTTGATCTCAGAACCTTGTAAAACAATGCCGGCTTCCAATTCCTGAATAAAGAAATAATTATGCCGTGCTTTCCTATTTTTAAAAACTCTCATAGAATATCCTCGCTTGTAAAAAACTATTCATCTATTTACCTGTCAATTTGTTAATTTATCCTGCCAGATCAATCGAATCATACTCCAAATATTGTGGAGTAGAAAGGATTTGACAAAATTCTGCATAATGCATTATGGACAGTGATTTATAAGTATTTACGCAATAGTAATTAATGAGGTGATATGAATATTATTTATGTATGTTTGAGTGTGATAACTCTCTCCTTTCTTTCTGTATACAGCATTACACCTTACATAATAAAATTAGCAAATAAATTAAATTTCCTGGATAATCCAAATGCACGTAAAGTACATAAAAAAGCTACGCCGCTTTTGGGTGGATTAGCTGTATTTATAGGCTTCTTTATACTTACGATCTATATTGTAATAATGAATTTACACTCATTTAACTACCCAATTATTGGTTATCTGCTGGGAGCTTTCATAATTATTTTGGTTGGTATCATTGATGATAAATTTGGAATGAAGCCAGCAATTAAACTAATTGGTCAGGCACTTTCATGTTTTGTGTTTTTATATTCTAATAATCTTTTAGAACTTTTTGGTCCATTTTATATTACAATACCCATTCTATTTTTATGGATGGTTGGGCTTATGAATGCTTTGAACTTCCTGGATAACATGGATGGTATTATCACCGGTATGTCCGGTATTCTTGCTCTTGGTTTTTATGCTTTCAGTTTCATCAGTAAAACTCATTCCGTAGCTATTCAAGCAAATTTTATGATGCTTCTTTCTTTAATCTTCGCTGGTTCAGTATTTGGTTTTCTCCCCTACAATTTTAATCCGGCAAAGATCTTTCTAGGTGATGCGGGGAGTATGTTTATAGGTTACTTCCTTTCTTCAATGGGAATTTTGGCGGGACGCCTTGCTGCAACAAGAATGAACAGTCAAATATTCTATCTACTGCCCGTACTTTTACTCAGTTATGCAATCTTTGATATTTCACTTGTAAGTTTCATAAGAAAACGTGACGGCAGAAAAATAAGTCAGGGCGGTAAAGATCATTCAACTCATCGTATTCATAATGCTATGCAATCACCCAAAGTTACAGCAATATTCGTATATCTGATCAATACTATTATTGTGTTGATAACAATTTTAGTATTTAAAATGGAATCTGAAAAACTTCTTATCCTTTCAACTGCTTTATTTGCTATTATATTCTTGTTCTTCGGTAGAAAATTAGATCAGATTCCAGTTATTATACCAGAAAACCAGTTGAAGGATAAATAAATTCATAGTTCAGAATTATTGACAAGAATGAGCTAGCTGAAGAAACTAGGAATCTTGAAATATATGGAATAATAATTATATGAAAATGAAAATAACTTTAGTAATATTGATATCGTTTGTTTACGTTTCCAGTCATTGCCTGGTAAACAGCAAATTTAAGATTGCCCATCAATTGTATATGAAAAGCAATTATGTGATGTCAATAAAGCATTTTGATAATTTTCTAGAAACTTCTCGAAATGGGGCATTATCAACCCAAGCGGAATTGGAACGCTCCGACTGTTATTATCAATTAGGAACTAAAGCTTATGCAAAAGAAAACTGGCTGTTAGCTTCACGTCTTTTCTTTCTGTCTAATTCAGAAATTGCTGATTTAAAACTTGATGATTGTTATTTCCACTTAGCAAAATTTCAACTCATGCAAAATGCTCCCATTTCTGCTTTGGATTATTTCGAAAAAGTAACTTCTTATTTAAAAAATTCTGAACATATTCCTGAGATACTTTTCAACAGAATTAAAATCTATATTGAGATGGGCAACAAATTATCTGCTTTTAATGATTATCATTTCCTTTGGGAGAATCATCCTGATAATTCTTTTACAAAAGAAATACAACCTTTCATTGATGATCTGATACCATCATTTATAAATGAAGCACTTGTTTTTAGGGATTCTTCTGAGTTTGATATCTCAATTGATATGCTTTCTAAATTAAGCCAGTATCCTTCAAAATTTCAAGATGATATCTTTGTTCATATTAGCGATTTATATCTACTTAAAGCTGATGAAGCTTTAACAAAAAAAGATTACGAACTTGTAAGAGCATATCTCGATCTTGCTATAGATAACGATGAAACAAAAAAGAATATTGTTAATAATAAAGCTTTGGATATTTGCTCACAGATAGTTAAAGAAGGAGATGGACTTGTTGCTTCTTTCCAATTTGATAAAGCGGTTGAAAAATATAATAAATGTTTTATTTTGATCCCTGAATATACAAATTGTATTAATCTTATTAACGATACAAATGATAAAAAACAGAGATATCAATCTGCTCTGGAGCATGAAAACCAAGCTCTCCAATATGAATCTGATAAAGAGTATGCCTCTGCTTATACACAATATAATAAATCCTATAAGTTGTTCCAAACGAAGAGAGTGAAAGAGAAAATATATATTATGGGTAATTTACTTCAGGCAGAAAAAGACCCGAAAGCATTTGCAGAAAAGATCATTAAAGAATACAAGAACGGAATTATCACGGAAGGTGTAAGCACTATTGAATCATCATTAATTGCTCAATATGATGACCAAGTTGATGCTTCAGGTTGGAAAGTGTATTATGCATTAGGTGAATACAAATATGAAGTACGGTTTGATCTGCTTTCACCGGAGGAAAACTATTATTATGCCTGGCGTGTGAACCTTAAAACACGTGAGATAACTTCACTTAATAAGATCTCTGAAGATGTGATGAAAAGGTAATTATAATGAATAAATATTTTATTGTTATTATCCTCTTTTTATCAACCTTATTATTAGCAGAAGAGTTTGATATTGAAGAATTTTCCAATCCTTCGAAATATAATTGGGAAAATATGAAAGATAGATATGAAGCAAGAGAAGATATCGTAAGCAGGCAGAAATTACTTCAAATATATGAATTAAATAAACAACAAGTTGTTAGCAATATGATAAAATCAGCTTTTGCTCCCGGCTGGGGTCATTATTCATCTAACGACTATACAAAAGGACATTTTTTCATAACTTCGGAAATTGTACTATTTGGCACCAGCTACTATTTTTATAACCGGGCTATGGATGATTATCATAATTATGAAGATTCACATTATATCGGTGATATCAAACAGTTTTACCTTGATGCAAACAGCAATTATAAATATTCACAACTTTTTTTCAGTTTAGGAGCTATTGTTTGGATATATACGATCTATGATTCTATCAGTGCAACTCAAGAATATAATCAAAATTTGTGGAACGATCTTTCTAAGAAGCATCATTCACAAAAGTTAATAATTACGCCTACAGGCATAACATTGAGGTTCTAATGAAATATATTATATTAATTAGTTTGATCCTGTTTACTCTATCCTGCTCTCTTGATCGCACAAACCCGCTAGATCCAATGGTTAGCAGTATTAACGCTCCTAATAAAGTAACATCTATTTATGTTGCTACTACTGCGGATAACACTATTATAATTACATGGGATCCAATGTCTACTGTAAGTGGTTATTATATTTACCGCTCTCAAAGCTACGATGGGTTATATGAACTTATTAAAGATGATGGAAACATCTCATCCAATAATTATGAAGATCAGGATGTGGATATCCCCGGCAATTTCTACTGGTACAAAATGTCTGCTTATATCCTGGTAGACGAAGAAAAACTGGAAGGATACAGATCAGAACCAAAAACCTGGAATTAATATGAATTTCCTGGATGATCTGAATCCACCACAACGAAAGGTAGCTACCACAACCGAAGGACCTATTCTTGTCTTAGCAGGAGCAGGAAGCGGGAAAACTCGTTCAATTATCTACAGAACAGCTTACCTGATAAATGTAAAACATATTAATCCATCGAATATTCTAGCTGTAACATTTACCAATAAAGCAGCTCGTGAACTTAAAAACAGATTAGAAAGATCATTCAATATTTCTGCTTACTCTTTATGGATAGGGACATTTCATTCTGTTTGTACACGTATTCTGCGAACAGAACAGGAATTCTTACCATTCACTTCAGATTTTTCCATCTTCGATGATGTTGATCAGAAATCAGTTTTTAAAAAGATCTACAAGAAATTAGATATAGATATCAAGGATTTCCCGCTGATAAGAGTTGCTTCATTAATTAGTAATCAGAAAAAC
>DAOUTP010000155.1 GCA_030626645.1 Candidatus Cloacimonadota bacterium | reverse complement strand
CTTATCAAAACGATGAATATTCCTAATATGAAAGAGAAAACTCTTCGTTATCCGGGTTACATCTATCAGATCAAACTATTAAAAGACTACGGTTTCTTCCAAACTGAAGAAGTAGAAATTGATGGGAAGAAGATTCGTCCGATCGACCTAACATCCAAATTGCTGATCTCAAAATGGAATCTGGAAGATGATGAGCCAGAATTTACAGTTATGAAAATAATTATTTCCGGAATTGAGAACAATAAAAAAGTGAAATACATTTATGAACTTTTTGACAGATTTGATGACAAAACTCAAACGTCATCCATGGCTCGTACAACAGGATATTCATGCACATCTGCTGTTGAGCTTGTGTTGAATGGTGATTATACGGAAAAAGGCTTGTTCCCTCCTGAATTTCTGGGGGCAAAGAATGATTGCCTGAAAAAAATGCTGGCATATCAGAAAGAAAGAAATATAATTTATAAGGTCAGCAAAACTTGACTCGCAGTGTAACGTGAGTCGAGAATTGCATTGATAAAATATTGTTCTCGCCCCAAGCTACGCATCAGGGCAAGTCCAATAAATTTAAGGAAAAGAAAAATGGAAGAAACTAAAAAGAGATATATCGGAGCTACAGCGATAATACTGGCGGCAACCATGTGGGGTTTTGACGGTGTTGTTCTTACGCCACGTTTGTACAATCTAAATGTTGGTTTTGTAGTTTTTATGCTGCATTTTGTCCCATTCGTGTTAATGAATACATTCCTATTTAAGGAATATAAAAAGCTCAAAAAGTTTACAAAAGCAGATTTTCTACTCCTGGGTGGAATTGCATTTTTCGGTGGAGCTTTAGGAACATTAGCAATTGTTAAAGCTCTATTCCTTGTTCATTTTGATCATCTTTCGGTAATTGTACTGCTCCAAAAACTTCAACCAATATTTGCCATAACATTAGCTGCAATCTTCCTGAAAGAAAAAATTAAACCAAGATTTATCTTTTGGGGACTACTTGCTATTATCGCCAGTTATTTCCTGACCTTTGGATTCCATAAACCAAATATGGGTGAAGATGGTCCTCTGATACAAGCAGCATTATGGGCACTTGTGGCAGCATTTTCGTTTGGAAGTGCAACCGTTCTGGGGAAAAAAGCTCTTACCACATTGCCTTATTATACAACCAATTTCTTCCGTTTTGGTTTCACTTCACTTCTCATGTTGATCTATATTCTTGTAATTGGAAAACTTGGTGAGTTCCAGAATGTTACGCAAACCAACTGGATGTTCTTTCTTATAATTGCAGTAACCACAGGTTCGGGCGCAATATTCCTATTTTATTACGGACTCAATAAAGTGACAGCTATGGTTTCTACTATCTGCGAATTGTTCTTTCCAATTTCAGCAATAATATTTGATTATTTCATCAATCATCATTCTCTATCATTAATACAGTGGATAAGTGCAGCAATAATGATCCTGGCAGTCGTTGAAATTAGTTATAAAAGAAAAAAGGTAAGATGAGAAGAGTTCTGTTTTTTATAATTTTATCTGGAATTATTATTGGAATCTCAGCAGATCCGGTTTCACTTCCTCAAAAAGAAGGTCATGTTTTTAGTAATTTGAAAGATGAATACAAACTTGTAAGTTATTTTCTTAATACAAATCAGAAACTGTACTACACGAAACTTGATACCCAAAATAAATGGGAATACCTCTCAGCTTTCTGGGAAGTACAAGACCCAAATCCGGAAACAGAAGATAATGAGTTCCAACAAGAAATCATTTCTAGAATTAAATATACCAACAGACATTTTTCGCATTTTATAAAGGGTTGGAAAACTGATATGGGTAAAGTTTATATTAAGCTTGGAGAGCCGTTTGAAGTTTTAGAATTAACTACCGAACATATAAGCACACTTAAACCGAAAGATTATCAAATCTGGAAATATGTTATTTCAAATTATCAAACTTACCTGTTTATAGACCTTCAGCAACATGGAGATTTTAGATTTATTTTCTGCGATGGTGATGAACAAGGAGGTTCCAAAGAATATTGGGAGAATCTTCTTGACGCAACTTTTGATGAAGAATCGTTACATTATTGGAGGTAAAAATGAAAAGAATTCTATTTATTATAATTCTATTGGGAATATTTGTTTGCCTCTCAGCCGATCCAGTTCCACTTCCCCAAAAAGAAGGTCATGCATTTGACGATTTGAAAGATGAATATAAGCTTGTTAGTTATTTTTTTTCGCCAAATCAGAAGAAGTATTGTAAGAAACTTGATGAAGAAAACAAATGGAAATACATCTCAGCTTTCTGGAAAGCACAAGATCCGAATCCGGCAACAGAAAGCAATGAGTTCTTATTTGAAATATTAAACAGAGTTGAATATTGCAATGATCATTATTCACATTTTAATAAAGGCTGGAAAACTGATATTGGCAGAATTTACATCAAGCACGGTAAACCATTTGAGGTATTGAAATTGAATACAGGATCAGGTACAAAGTATGCGCAGAAAGAGTACCAGATCTGGAAATACCGAATTACAAATTTTCAGACATATCTATTCATAGATCTACACCAAAGCAGAGATTACCGGCTAATTTACAGTGATGGTGATGAAACTGAAGGTTCCTGGGCAGATTGGTTGAATTATCTTGGCTCAGATTTTGATGAAGGGTTATTACAATAAAAGGAGTTATTAAAGATTAGCTCACAGATAGACACGGATAAACAAGGATTGAGAATAAAAAATAATTAGAGATTTATTGAATTATGAATTTTAATTTTTTATCCATCCAAATCTGTGAAAATCCGTGAGCAAAAAAAGGAGATAGAAATGAGTAAAAATGCAAAGAAAGGTTGTCTAATTGCAATCGGCGTAGTAGTTATTCTTATAATAATAATGATTTCCAGCATAATTGGAACTTACAACAACATGGTAAAATTAGATGAAGGTGTTAAAGAAAAATGGAGTCAAGTTGAGAATGTATATCAGCGCAGATACGACCTTATCCCAAATCTTGTTAATACAGTAAAAGGTTATGCCGCACACGAAAAAGAAACATTCACTGCAGTTACGGAAGCTCGTGCCAAAGCAGGTGGAACTTTTAATATTTCCGAGCAGGTTCTAAACGATCCAGCAATGTTCCAGAAATTTCAGCAAGCTCAAAGCAGTCTGGGTGGAGCATTACAAAGATTGATGGTTGTGATGGAGAAGTATCCCGATCTTAAGGCAAATCAGAATTTCCTTGCTCTGCAGGACCAGTTGGAAGGAACAGAAAATCGTATAGCTGTTGAACGTAAAAGATTCAATGAAGCTGCCAGATATTACAATACTTACATCAAGATTTTCCCCAAAGTTATTCTTGCAAACATGTTCGGTTTCGATGAGAAACAATATTTCAAATCTACTGAAGGTGCTGAGGAAGCTCCAAAAGTAGAATTTTAAAAGGGAATAAACACAGAGACGCAAAGACACAGAGAACACAAAGTAGAGCTTGTGTTAAAAAAAGTGGTTCTCACGAAAAAAACTAAAGAATTTAAAAAGTGTAGAAAAATGTAAACACAGAGACGCAAAGACACAAAGAACACAGAGATTTAAATATTTTTCTCTGTGGCTCAGTGACTCTGTGTTAAGAAAAGGAGTACCGAAATGTCAGGTTTTAAATTAAGTAAAGATGAAATGAAAAAAATTGGTTCTGCTGTTAAAAAGGCAGAGAGTAAAACTTCCGGTGAGATTGCAACAGCTATAATAAAAGAGAGTTACAATTATGCAATCTATGAATTGATATTCGCCGTAATAGTTGGATTTTTATATTTTGTGATAATGATGTTCTTTAGCGGCAGTATTGAACAATTGCTGCAGGGAAAATTCTGGGATTATTCAGTGAATTATCTAATAATGTTCTATGGGTTTTCTACTTTCATTGTGATAACTATCTTCTATTTTATCGGGAATATTTCCAGCATAGACCGGCTGATCGTTCCCAAAAAGATATTGATTCAAAAGGTTCAGGAAAGAGCTACTCGTTATTTCATGGAATCGGGTGTCTATAACACCAAAGATAGAACCGGAATTTTAATCTTCATTTCCATTATGGAACGACGAGTTGAACTGCTGGCAGACAGCGGCATAAATGAAAAAATCCCAAAAGAAAAATGGCAAAGTATTGTAGATGATATTATTAAAGGCATCAAGCAGAACGAAATTGCCTTACATCTTACGAACTCGATAAAGGAATGTGGAGATCTGCTGGCAGAGCACTTCCCCATCCAAGCTGATGACAAGAATGAACTAACTGATGATATTGATATCCTGGAGAAATAAGATGAGGAAGATAATAATAATTTCAACCCTGTTTGTTTTTGCTGTAAGTGCTTTATTCTCTCTGGATGTTCCAAAATTAAAAAGTACAATCAATGATTATGCCGGTATAATTAATTCTAAAGATGAAGAGAAATTAGAAGCATTGCTCCGAGATGTAGAAGCTAAAACTTCCTCACAGGTTGTCTTGCTTACTATCCCTTCATTACAAGGTGAAAACCTGGAAGATTATTCTTTGAGAGTTGCCCAAGAATGGAAATTAGGTCAGAAAGAATTCGATAATGGTGTTCTTTTGCTTATTGCTTTTAGTGAGAAGAAGATCCGCATTGAAGTTGGCTATGGACTCGAATCAATTATCACCGACGCAAAAAGCGGATATATTATTCGGAATTATATT
>DAOUTP010000152.1 GCA_030626645.1 Candidatus Cloacimonadota bacterium | reverse complement strand
TTCATATTGATTAATTCCATACTTGGCTAATTCCCACTCGATAAAGATCAGAATGAGTACGATAATAAATGTGATAACAAAAAACAATACAAAGATACGTTTTTCCAGTTCTGTGTTTCTACTTTTCAAGCTAACTTCCTTTTATTTCGTCGTTTTAACTATCAAGGATTTCCCTAACTTTTGAGATAATCGAATCATAAGTAAAAGGTTTTTGTAGGAAACTTACATTCGAATTGGATGATTGTTCTTGAATGAGATTTTTATTAATATACCCGGAAATAAATAATGCCTTGATATCAGGTTGTAGTTTTCTTAACTCATTTGCTAATTCTGGTCCACTCATTTCCGGCATAGTAATATCTGAGATCAATAGATTAATTTTTTCACTAATCTCTTTGAATTTACGTAAGCCTTTTTTACCGTTAGGTTCTTTTATAACTTTGTAACCCTGTTCTTCCAAAATTTCAGAAAGAAAATCTCTAATGCTTTCTTCATCATCAACAAGCAGGATCGTTTCATTCCCGGTAGGAAGATCTTCAAGTTCATTCTTTTCAGCTTCTTCTTCTTTGGTCTCTACAGTAATTTGCGGAAGATATATTTTAAATTCGGAACCCTTGCCTTCTACTGATTCAACAAATATAATACCATTATTTTGCTTAACTATTCCAAAAACTGTAGAAAGACCAAGCCCCGTACCTTTATCAATTTCCTTAGTTGTAAAGAAGGGTTCGAATATTTTTTCCTGAATTTCTTCGCTCATTCCAACACCAGTATCAGTTACGGAAATCATGATGTACTTATACGAAGTATCCAGATCATTTTGTTTAATAAATTCTTCAGTGAGTAACTCTTCTGTTGTAGAAATAATTATTTTACCATGACCATCTATTGCATCACGTGCATTAACAACAAGATTAACCAATACTTGTTCGATCTGACTTTTATCAGCATAAATCATACAGGAAGGACTTTTGAAATTAGTTTCCAAAGAAATCTCGTTCCCGATCACTCTATGAAGCATTTTTTCGAGCTCGGTAATTGTTAAATTCAAATCGATATTAATTTTTTCTGCAATTTGTTTTCGTGAAAAACCGAGTAATTGCTTAGTTAATCTTGCAGCTCTTTCTCCGCAATCTTTGATCACTTTAATATCATTATAAGCATTACTGCCAGTATCTATTTTTTTTAAAGCCAAATCGGAATAACCGTTAATCGCAGTTAATAAGTTATTAAAATCATGAGCTATACCGCCAGCTAGTTTTCCAACAACTTCCATCTTTTGAGATTGAAATAGTTGTTCTTGAACAGTCCGTTTTTCATCTTCGGCTTGTTTACGCTTAGTTATATCACGCGCAATAATTAATAATACATGTTCATTCTTAAAAATTATTTTACTTTTGTGAAGTTCAACAATTATTTTCTCACCGCTTTTGCTTATATGAGTAAATATTGGTGAACCACCAATGTTTTTTCCCTTCAAATAATGTTCCAATTGTTCATGCTCATCTTTAATATAGAGTTTTGAAGCAGGTGATGAGATTAGCTCTTCTTTTGTATATCCATATTTATTTAATACAACATCATTACAATCAAAGAACTTTTTTCCATCTTCAGTAATTATAAAAATGGGATCAGCAATACTATTGAAAAGAAGGCGGTATTTCTCTTCACTTTGTCGGAGATTGTTCTCTATTTTATATCGATAGAATGCCATTTCTATAGTTGCATGCAATTCATGTTCTTCAAAAGGTTTTATCAAATATCCAAACGGCTCGGTGACCTTTGCGCTTTCTAAAATGGGTTCGTTCGCATAGGCAGTTAAATAAATTATTGGAACGTTATGCTTTTCTTTAATTCTACCTGCTGTTTCAATACCGTTCATCTTACCCGCAAGCATTATGTCCATTAAAATTAGATCCGGGTTTAATTCATCAAAGCGCTCAAGTACAATCTCTCCATAAGAAATAATCTCAATAACATTATAATCAAATTGAAGTAATGTTCTTTTAATATCTTCAGCAATAATTCTTTCATCTTCAACGATCAATAGTCTTTTCTGTGCCATTATTTACCTACACTTAATTAAAATTATGTCCTAAATAAATTACATGTAACAAAAAGTATAATAAATGAAAAGTGGTCAATTTGTTTTTATGAAAGTGGCTAAAAGAAAAAGCCATCCGGCATCTGCCGGATGGCTTTAATGGTTGGGCCGAGAGGATTCGAACCCCTGAATGCATGGACCAAAACCATGTGACTTACCGCTTGTCGACGGCCCAAAAGATCTATAATTAAGAACTGGCGGAGAGGGAGGGATTCGAACCCTCGGTAAGGCTATAAACCCTACACACGCTTAGCAGGCGCGCACCTTCAACCAGCTCGGTCACCTCTCCACTTCTATAATTCTGGCGGAGGATGAGGGACTCGAACCCCCAAGGGCTAAGCCCGGCGGTTTTCAAGACCGCTGTCTTACCAATTAGAGCTAATCCTCCTAAATGGAGTTAACAAATAATTTTTGTGTTGAATTGATGTCAAATTTTTTTTAATCTTTTTATGTGTTCAAATTTAGCTCAAAGTTGAAACTGATAATAAAGCAATCTCATCTATAACCAAATTCCTTTAAAGCATTCTGCTTTCTTCGCCAATTTGGTTTAATCTTAATCCATAGATCAATTTTGACTCTCTTTTCAACGATCTTGTGGATTTCCTTTTCTGCTGATAATCTGATAGCCTTGATCTTTTTCCCATCCTTTCCAATAACAATTGGTTTTTGTGATTTTTTCTCCAGCCAGATGTTTGCAGCGATGATCACTTTATTTGGAAAATCGTGATATTGCTCAACAACAACTGTTGAAGCGTAAGGGATCTCATCCTCGAAATTAAGAAATATCTGTTCACGGATAATTTCCTGAGCAAAAAATCTCATAGGCAGATCTGAAATTTCATCAGTAGAATAGAAAGGAGGATTAAATGGAAGTAATTTTGTGAGTCCATCTAAAAACGAAGTGAAATCAGATGTTCTAAGAACAGAGAGCGGTATAATTTTCTCGAAATCGTATGCTTCTAATAATTCAATTTTATTATCAACAATAATTTCGTCGGTAAGATCAATCTTATTTAAAATTGCTAATTTTGGAACCGGAAGTTTTTTTAGATTCTGTATGATTTGCTTATCGTAATCAGTTGGGAATTTTTTAGCGTCGGTCATGAAAATAATGATATCAGAATCTTTTAAGGAATTATTGATATACTCAAGCATTTTATTATGAAGCTCGTACCTGGCTTCTACAAATCCGGGTGTATCCATCAATATGATCTGTCTGTTTTCATCTGAGAGAATACCTTTGATCTGCTGCCGTGTTGTTTGAGGCTTTGGAGAGATTATAGATAGTTTTTCGCCTAACAGCTTGTTCATTAAAGTCGATTTCCCAACGTTTGGCTTTCCTACGATTGAAACAAATCCAGCTCGATAAATGCTATTCATAAAATACTTTTAACTCTTGCAAATTTTATAAACAAGAATTTCCAAAATTATCTCATCTTTTAAATTTAATGATTTTGCATCGATGTCAGCTTGCAGAAGTAATGAAAATATTTTACTAAGAGAATTATAAGAGTAATTTTTAGCATAAGAAAAATAATCTTTTCTGAATTTATAGAATATTTCAAGAAGATAACGATTCTCGATCTCAGAATTACTGATATTGTTCTTCTGCAGAGCAATTATCCGCCAAAGGGTTTGAAAAAAAGTTGAAAGCATGATAATAACAAAGACTGCTGATTCATTATTTGCGATCATATTCTCTAATATTGATAATGAGTTTTGCAGATTTCGTTTTCCAATCTCATTTTGAAGATCATAAACTTTATTAGTTCTGGACTTTCCAACAGTTTCTTTTACGTCGTCTATTGTAATGTTTCTCTTCCCTTTTGTATAGATGATTAATTTTTCTAATTCATTGACAGCTAATTGATAATCAAGTTCAATACTTCTTGTAAAAAGTTCTTTTGAATTGTTATCCATGAATATTTTTTTTTCTTTGGTTTCATTGTTCAACCATCTGAGAATGTCAGCCGAACTATATGGAGAACGGCAAATTATCTTCACAGCTGTTTCTGAGATCATTTTATTTGCTTTTACCCGTTCATCAATTTTTTCAGCTGTTAGAACTAGAATTGAAGTTGGAACAGGATTTTGTACATATTCTGCAATAAGGTTTTTATCAGTAGCTTTCATTGCATCAAAATTCTTTAGTATAACAAGACGAAATTTTGCCATGAAAGGCATCATCTCAAGTTGTTCCAAAGCATTCATTGCTGAATCCGTATCAGCATGAAGTACTATTGAATCAAATTCTTCTGAACCAGGGGATTTATATTTTTTGCTAATCTCTTTTTGAACTATATCCTTGAGGTAATTCTCCGGACCGAAGATATAATAAACAGGTTGAGGCTTTTGACTCGGAAAATTTCTTAAAAATTCATAATGCGGGATACTTTGTGATTTAGCCATATTAATGATTTAAATATAATATTAAAGTAACACTAGCAATTAACCAGCAATAATAAGCAAAATATTTCAATTTCTGTTTTTTTACAACCGTAATAAGCAAAGAAATTACAGCATAGCCGGAGATAAAAGCTGCAAACGTTCCTAAAATATAAGATAGCCAAAGTGATCTATCAAGATTTAATATACTTGAAAGCTTAAGAATGGTTGCTCCCAATATGGCTGGAATTGAAAGAATAAAAGAAAATCTAGCAGCTTCTTCTCTATCTAATCCGGCAAAGATGCCGACAGCGATAGTTGTCCCCGAACGGGATATTCCGGGGAGTATTGCGAAAGCTTGAGCAAATCCTATAAGAATGGACTTTTTGATTCCAAGTTGGTGTGTCTTGATTCCCTTAGGTTC
>DAOUTP010000196.1 GCA_030626645.1 Candidatus Cloacimonadota bacterium | reverse complement strand
TCCGCTGGGAGTTGTAAAAGCTCTACGTGATACTACTCAAATAAGCAGTGATATGGCGAATACTGTTATGGATAATCTTAGCAGTATGGATACACTTCAGGATCTATTCTGGGGAAATATCGGAGGTGTTATTGGTGAAGTTTCTGCTGCTGCACTGCTAATTGGAGCTGCATTTCTTGCCTGTAAACATATCATTGAATGGCGAATTCCTGTAAGTTATATTGGAACTGTATTTGTATTAACCTATATTTTTGGTGGAATTAATGGATTATTTTCCGCTTCTATCTTGTTGCCTATCTTCCATATTTTTTCAGGTGGTTTAATTTTAGGAGCGTTCTTCATGGCTACTGATATGGTAACTTCTCCTGTTACAAAAAGGGGAAGACTCATCTTCGGTATGGGTTGTGGTATTTTTACTGTTGTCATACGCCTGATCGGTGGATACCCGGAAGGAGTTTCATACTCAATTCTTCTGATGAATATCGCAGTTCCATTAATTGATAGATATACTGTTCCCAAACCTTTTGGGCAAATTAAAAGCAGTTAATTAAACGCTGATGAAAGAAATGAACCGCAAAGAACGGAAAGACGCTAAGAAAGGAAAGATTTCATATCTCCTTTGCGCCTTTGCGCACTTAGCGGTAGATGTTAAGGAGAATAAATGAAATATTATTTAAAGTTAGGTTTTATATTATTTATTATTACAGCTATTGCCAGTGGAGTTTTGGCATACTTGAATACATTAACTCAACCAATTATTGAAGAGAATCAGCGAGTTGCACAGGAACAGGCAAGAAAGGAAGTTCTCCCCTCTGCCATTACTTTTGAAGAAGTTGTTGGGGAAATTACGTATCATATTGGAAAAGATGCTGAAGAGAATATTGTTGGTTATACATTCGTTGCTTCACTCTACGGTTATAGCAGTGATGTAAAAACTATGGTTGGCGTGAATCCTGATCTTGTTATTGAGAAGATAAAAATAGTCTCACAAGCAGAAACTCCTGGTCTGGGTGCTAATTGTGAAAAACAAGAGTTTCAAGCACAATTCAGCGGAATGCAAAAAGGTGGAATGTTGGTTGATAAAGACGGTGGTACTATCGTTAGTTTAACCGGTGCCACAATAACAACTCGAACTATAACCAATTCTATTAAAACTGCAATGGACAAACTTGATATTCCTACTGAAGAAACTAAGGAGAAGGAGAAGGATAAATAATGACTTTACTTAAAGAATTTACCAAAGGATTTATTAAAGAAAATCCCGTTTTTGTGATGGCATTAGGTCTTTGCCCCACACTGGCTGTAACCTCTTCGGTTGTTAATGCAATTGGTATGGGTTTAGCAGCAACTTTTGTGTTGGTTTTTTCTAATATATTTATCTCACTTATCAAGGATTTTATTCCTTCTAAGATCAGAATACCAGCATATATTGTTGTTATTGCATCCTTCGTAACTATCGTGGATATGGTTATGAATGCTTACCTTCCGGCTATCCATAAAAGCTTGGGATTATTCATTCCATTAATTGTTGTTAACTGTATTATCTTGGGAAGAGCAGAAGCATTTGCCAGTAAAAACAATGTCTTCAGATCGATCTTAGATGGTCTGGGAATGGGACTTGGTTTCACACTCGCCTTAGTTGTAATTGGTGGGATTCGTGAAATATTAGGTGCCGGTCAGTTCCTTGGATACAATTTATTTCCCGAAACATTCCAACCAATGCTTGTAGCTATCTTGGCACCCGGTGCATTTATCGTGATGGGACTGCTGATGGGTTTGATGAATTTAAAGAAGAAGAAATAAATGAAACATTCTAAAAATGAACCGCAAAGAACGCTAAGACACGAAGAAAAGAAATTAATATTCACATTTTGCGCCTTTACGAACTTAGCGGTAAATAGAAGGAGTATATAAATGGAATTTGTTGGAAAAATACTTTTCATGGCTGTAATGGCCATCTTCGTTCAGAACTTTGTTTTGATGAGATTCTTAGGGTTATGCCCTTACATTGGAGTATCCAAGAAATTGGATTCAGCCCTAGGTATGGGAATGGCAGTTATTTTTGTGATGACAATGGCATCTACCTTTACATGGCTCATACATACATATCTTTTGGTTCCGTTACATATTGAATTTTTGCAAACAATTGCCTTCATTCTTACTATTGCCTCGCTGGTTCAACTTGTAGAGATGGTTATCCAGAAAACAGCTCCTGCACTTTATAAATCTTTGGGAGTTTTCCTCCCGCTTATCACTACCAATTGTGCGGTTCTCGGTGTTGCAATCTTGAACATCCAATCTGAATACAATTTTATCTTTGCCATATTGAATGGATTATTTGCAGGAATCGGCTTCACGCTTGTTCTGATTCTTATGGCTGGTATTAGAGAGCGTTTAGAAAGAGCAGAATTACCTATTAGTATGAAGGGAATGCCCATCTCAATGATTGTTGCCGGAAGTATGGCACTCGCTTTCTTGGGTTTTTCTGGTCTTAAATTCTAGGGGGAATTAATGTCGATATTAATATATTCAATTGCAACTTTAGGAACTTTAGGGCTGATTTATGGTCTGGGATTGGCATTTGCCTCTAAGAAATTCCATGTTGAGATTGATCCAAAAATTGAAACTATTAACGAAATTCTACCAAGTGTGAATTGTGGAGCTTGCGGTTATCCGGGATGTGCAGCTTATGCTGAAGCGGTTGTTGAAAAAGGAGCCGAGATAAATCTCTGCGCTCCGGGTGGAGATGAAGTTGTCAAACATATTGCTGAAATTATGGGAATGGAAGCAACCACAGCAGATAGAAAAGTTGCAATTATCCATTGTCAGAGCGGCGGAAAAGATAATACTAACTTTAAATATAATTATCAGGGGATCGAAACTTGTAAAGCTGCGATCCTGATTTCAGGTGGTCCCAATGCCTGTAATTACGGTTGCGTGTACCAATATGATTGTGTAAGGGCTTGTAAATTTGATGCAATGCACATTGATGATAATGGAATGATAATTGTTAATAATGAAAATTGCACCGGTTGTGGTGCTTGTGCCATTGCCTGTCCCAGAGATCTTATCGAAATGGTTTCAATTAAAAAACGTGTTCATATTCTTTGTGCTTCTCATGATAAAGGCGCAGTTTCAAGAAAGGCATGCGGCAATAACACTGCTTGTATCGCCTGTACTCTTTGTGTAAAAAAATGTCCGGTCGATGCAATAACAATGGATGATAATCTGGCTATAATAGATTATGATAAATGCATTGTTTGTGGTTTGTGTGCCGATGTCTGCCCCACTTCTGCTATTTTCGACCCTTTAAAAGAAGTTCGCGCCCAAAAGAAAGCTGCAGCAAAAGTAAAGGCCGATGCAATGATGAAGAAAATTGCTGAGCAAAAAGCCGAAGAGAATAAAGAAGAAGATAATAAATCATGATGAACTTTTTTGAAGATATTAAAGAGAAACGTATTAACAAAAGAGGACAGAAACTTCTTGCTAAAAATGATTTCGAAAAAGCTTATCTACTTTTCCAAAAAGCAATCCTGTTAAACAATTCTGTGGAGAATAAATTTAACCTCGCAATTTCACTTCTTTCGCATACCCAGTATACCAAACCACAGAAATACTTAAAAAATATTTATGATGAATATCCGGAAAATGAACTGAACTTACTTGCTCTGGCAGAATGCCATATTATG
>DAOUTP010000163.1 GCA_030626645.1 Candidatus Cloacimonadota bacterium | reverse complement strand
TGGACGCTTGAAAGATGGTTTTAACCCAATAGCAGAAATTAGCTCTTTGTCGCCAACATATATATAAGCAGTGCTACTTTTACATTTTTGTTTAAGAAAATCACCCAGATTTTTATATAATACAGATGTTGATTCTTTTGTTCCCAATCTTATTCCATAAGGTGGATTACAAATGATTGTTGAATCATGAATTTCAGGAAGAGACATGAAATCAGTTTGTTTAAGATTAATGTTTTGTCCTGATGGAAGAGTTTTAAAATTCGCCTTGGAATCTTCTATAGCAAAATAACTCATATCGCTTCCAAAGATGAGATCAGAAGGAAGTTCTCTAATGTGTTTAGAACTGTTTTCCTTGATTTTCTTCCATTCTTTCTCATCAAATTCTGGCAGGTTCTCGAATCCGAATCTTTTTCTTTTAAAACCTGAGGGTATTCTGCAGTAATTCATCAAAGCTTCGCAAAGAAGAGTTCCACTACCGCACATTGGGTCATAAAGGGGTCTATCACCTTTCCAACCGGAAAGGTTAACAATGGCTGCTGCCAGAGTTTCCTGCATAGGAGCTGATCCCTTGCTTTGTCTGTAACCGCGTTTATGAAGAGGTTCTCCCGAAGTATCCAGGCTGATTGTTGCTCTATTTTTGTGTATGAAAAGGTTGAAAACAACATCCGGAGCATTAGTATCAATATTAGGACGTTCATTATATTTCTCTGTAAAGAAATCTGCAATTGCATCTTTTAATACGAGAGTAGCATATCTGGAGTGCGTTATTTTACTGTTGGACACATTCGAGTAGATCGCAAAAGTTTTATTATTATTTAGTAATTTATCCCACTCGATTTTTGAAGCTGTACTATAGAGATATTTTGTGCTATGACAATCAAATGTGATCAGTGGAGCCAGTATTCTGCTAATGAACTTACTCTGATAATTTATTCGATAAATATGAGAAATATCAGTTTTAAAATGAACTCCACGATAAACCGGAGTTATTTCTTTTGCTCCGAATTCTTTAAGTTCAGCAGCTCCGAGATCTTCCATTGAACCAGCTACTTGTGCAAAGAATTTGCCATGCTGTTGATATTCAAACATCAATTTTTCTCCTTTTTTACAACTTAAACGAAAATAAAATATATACTATTCATAATATCTACTTGAGATGATATATCCTGGTCTAAAAGCTCTCTGGAAGAAAAGATTGTAATCTATGAGTTGAGCTTTGGGATTAAGTTTAAATTTAGATATTATTAATTCTGTAATTTTATCTACTCCTCATATTCAGTAACTCGAAATTCCGATTTCGAGAAAGAACAAGATTGGAATCTTGTTTTACTCTCATTTTGCACAAAAAAAGGTTCCTCTTTCTTGCTGTTGAGTAGTTACGGATCCCTCATGTAATAATTCACTAAGATATTTATTGATCTCGTTTATGTGAATTCCTAACATCTCAGAGAGATCATTATCTGTACAGGGACGACGCTTAATTGTTTCAATTATTTGTTGTTCAACGTCTTTATGATAACTTCTGAGTTTATTTCTGGATTGGAATTTTGCAATTATTTCAATAGGTAATGGTTTTAAAAATTCTGAAATCTCTTCCATTCTGTTTTTTGTTACCGGTTCGATCCAGTTTTCAGTTCCTGGTCGATCCAGAGTATTTAGTTGAACCTGATCTGGAGCGATATCTTTGATAACATTTTTTAAAAGTTCAAGTTCTACTTCTGTATCATTTAATCCGGGAACAATGAAAACTTCTAACCATATCTTTCCAGAAAAGTCCTTGCTGAATTTTATTAAACCTTCAATGATCTTGTTATTATCCAGCTTTGAATTTGGACGATTCAATTTTTTGAAAACTTTTTGGCTAACTGCATCAAGAGAGGGTAGAAGCAAATCTATTCCAAAAATTTCTTTTCTTACATTTTCATCATAAAGTAGAGTTGAATTTGTAAGAAGTGCCAGTTTATATTGTGGATAATTTTTCTTAATAAAAGTAATTACCTTACCTATACCATTATGAAGAAGCGGTTCTCCAGCACCTGAGAAAGTGATGTAATCAAGTTCCGGCTTGTCATCAAGATAGCTTTTTAATTCAGTAATAATATAATTCAATGGAATGTATTCTTTTCTTTCAATTGTAAGGTTAGTTGTTTTTCCAACTTCGCAGTAAACACAATTCAGGCTGCATACTTTATGTGGAACGAGATCTACGCCGAGAGAAATTCCTAACCTACGTGAAGGAACCGGACCGAAAAGATGATTATATTTCACCTTTTGATAAATCCTTTAACTTGTAGTTTCAATGCCTTTAAAGAAAGTGTTACATCTGTTAAAAACAGAATTACCGATATTATCAACGTAATTATAGCAATGATGAAAAAGCTAAGAAAGAGAAGCTTCATGTTCCAATCTGTGAGAAAACCCAATAACAGCAACAAGATCAACAAACTGGCTACCAGAATGGTTATAACAATACTTGTAATTGCCGCTCGCAGGATTCTTCCGCGTTTGTAAAGGATGCTGATCTGAAATGGAATGATCTCTTTTTGATTTTCGTTTTCCATTTCTTTTACAAGAAATCTGGCACGATCGATTACTCTTCCGAGTCTATTTGTGAAAGAAAGCAACAACAATCCTACTCCAGATATGAGTACAATAGGAGATATAGCCGATTGCATTACTTGTATTAGATTTTGAATATTATCCATAATAAATAAATGAACCTCTCTAAACAATGCCTTTAATATCTTTTTCTACTTGCAAAGCAAGATTATTGGTTTTTTCCAATAATTCATCAGATTTTGTAAGAATATCAAATTTGAATGTTTCATCTTCGATACTGCTCATATTTATCTTCACATTGAGGTAAGCACTTTTTGCAGCTGCATTGGCAGTAATGGCAGCTACTCCTGCATCAGATAAAGCATTAGTATTTCCGATCTTTGCAACTTTTGCTGCAAGTTCTGCAGCTTCAAAAGCAATTGTTAATGTATCAAGCGGTACCAGGATAGCTTTCTTAGTTGCTTCCTGAGTAGTAGCATCTCTTATTTTTTTTTCATCATCTGTTTTCTTGGGCAATCGCGAAGCATCCATCATGTCATAGAATGCCTGAGTATCCTTATCGATTGCAATTAGTGAGCGTTCTTTAATATTCTGTCCGATCTCAGCAATTTCTTTAGCTTCTTCCCAAACTTTTTCATATCCTTTTTTGCTAAAAGTAAGGTTAGAAACCATCGCACTTAGCGCACCCGACATTGCTGAACAAAGAGCTGCAACACTTCCTCCACCTGGAGCCGGAGAATCTGTAGAAAGCTCATCGCAAAAGTTGGTTAATGTTTTGTTAACCAGATCATTCTTATTAGAAATCGCATATTCAATAACTTTTTTATCAATATTAAATTCTGCAACATCTTTCAGTCCCATACTTTGAACTGCAGTTTCTATGATCATTCGCTCTGGGATACCTGCACTTTCTCCCATCTTCTTCAAGTAATATTTACCGGATTCTAAAATTGCAGCTTTAGGAAGAAGTCCAACCAACTCACTACCAGTAACTTGTATTCCTTTTGTATTTGCAAGTTCACGAACTTTATCCAGTACGAGATGAGCAGGTGTAATATTGTAATTTGTGAGATTTATGCTGATCTGTGCACGATTAAAATCATCAATAAACCAGCCCACTGCTTTACAATCTTTAAATAGACCAGGTTTTTGTACTTTGTTACCATTTTTATCTTTAATAAGTTTATTATTTTCATCTCTGGCAAAACGTCCACGTTCACGGATATCAAGAGCAATATCGTGAGCTTTTTTCTTATCTCTTGTGTTTAAATTTATATTATATGCAATTAAGAATTCACGAGCTGAAATTGCTGTAGCTCCCGATTTGGCGTTAAATTTTTGAGGACCATAATCTGGTTTCCAATTTGGGTCTTTCATTTTTTTTGGAAGTGCTTCATATTCTCCTTTTCTTACTTCGGCTAAATTTTTCCATTCCGGTTTACTGGCAGCATATTCATATAAATAAACTGGAATAGCAAGTTCTTCACCAACTCTTTTTCCAAGTTTATGAGCAAGTTTCACACAATCATCCATTGTCATATTGGCAACAGGAACGAACGGGCATACATCTGTTGCTCCCATTCTGGCATGAGCACCTTTATGTTTTGTCATATCTATTACCTGGCTGGCTTTTTTAATAGCCTGGAAGGCAGCTTCAACAACATTATCAGGTTCACCAACCATTGTAAATACAGTACGGTTTGTAGTTTCTCCGGGATCAACATCCAGTAACGTAACACCCTTTACTGCCTTAATTGAAGCAGCAATAGCATCTATAACTTTTTTGTCTTTACCTTCACTAAAATTAGGAACACATTCCACTAATTGCATAGTTTACTCCATTTATTATTTTAATATATTTTTTCAATTGGTAAGAGCACAATATTGCCAATTTCTTGTTTGATAAAATCTACACCTGAATTCTTCAATTCTTCCAACATAAAATCAATCTGTTCCTGTTCTGCAATTGCCATGATAACATTTGCATAACCTTTGTCTTTGCTGAACGATTTTCTAAATCCAGCAAAAATGGGATTATCAAAAGTG
>DAOUTP010000179.1 GCA_030626645.1 Candidatus Cloacimonadota bacterium | reverse complement strand
TTGCAAAGGAAAGATGTGACCAGGTATGCGGAAGTCTTTTTCTGTATTACTGAATTTGATTAGTTCTCGAATTGTAGTAGCACGATCAAATGCAGAAATACCGGTGGAATTGGATTTGTGATCGACACTTACAGTGAAAGCTGTTTGATGATTGTCAGTGTTCTGTGAAACCATCTGATCAAGTATTAACCGCTGTAGATCTTCATAGCTCATCGGCATACAAACTAATCCTTTTGCCTGGCTGATCATAAAGTTGATAATTTCCGGTGACACACATTCAGCCGGAATTATCAGGTCTCCTTCATTCTCACGGTCTTCATCATCAACCACAATGACCATTTCCCCCTTTTTCAATTCGTACAAAGCTTCTTCGATTGTGTTTATCATTGTTTGCTCCTTAAATAATCATTAATAAATTATTAATTTTCTTTACAAAACCCCTCTGGAAAACTCCATTTTCTTTTCTCCCCTTGCGAAGGGGAGCTGAACGAAAGCTTCCTCTCCTCGTAGGAGAGGATTGAGGTGAGGTTAAACATAACCATGTTCTGCTAGAAATTGCATTGAAATATTGCTTTTGTCTTTTCCTTTATTTTGCAGGAAATTGTAAAGATACTTCCCCACCATATCACTTTCGATATTCACCGTATCACCTGGTTTTTTGTATTGAAGGATAGTATTTTGCATTGTTTCTGGAATGATGGAAACCGTAAGATTGTCTCGCTCTAATTCGGAAATTGTCAGACTTATACCATCAATGCAGATCGAACCTTCCGGGATCATGTATTTACTTTGTTCTGGATCTATTTGAATTTTGTATGTTATTGCATTTTGCTGTTTATTGATTGATAATATCTTTCCAGTTCCATCAATATGTCCACTTACCAGATGTCCACCCAGACGTGACTTTAACTGCAAGGCTCTTTCCAGGTTTACATATTCACCTGCTCTGCATTTTCCCAGATTAGATTTCTGAATAGTTACCGGCATAACATCAGCAGTAAAACTTTTATTATCGAATCTGGAAACGGTCAGGCAAATTCCGTTAACAGCAATGCTGTCACCAAGTTTCATGTCATCCAGAACCTTTTTGCAGGAAATTGTAAGTATATTGTTTATACCTGCTTTCTTTATTTCATCGATTTTGCCGATCTCTTCAATTATTCCGGTAAACATTTAATCCCCCTCCTTGTGCGTAAGTAACCAATAATATGCAAATTATTACCCAAGTTATTGATAGTGACATTCTCTAAATTATAAGCTGAATCAATCGAATTTATAGATAGATTATTCAGTATAGGAATTCCGTCATTCCCGATCAAGATTGGAGCTTGAAAAAAATGGAATTTATTGATAAGACCAGCTTTTAGGAAAGAAGTATAAACTCCGCCACCACCTTCCAACAGCAAACTTGTGATTTCTCGTTGACCAAGTTTTGTCAGGATTTCTTCAACTGCCAAGTTTTCCAGAGTACCAGATACGGGAATGATATGAATATTGTATTTTTTGTATCCTTCGATAATGTCATTCGTCGCATAAGATTCATGACAAACAATGATAAGTTGTTTCGATTCTGACCAATTGTAAATCTTCATCTTTGAAAGCTGCTTTGCAGAGATATCGAGTTTAGGAATAATAACGATCTTTTGCGGTCCTTCTGTAATTGAATTCAATCTTACGTTCAGGCTTGGATCATCATTGATCAACGTATTTTTTCCAATTAGAATTGCATCCACCTGGTCTCGTAATTCATGAGTTTTGATTCGTGATTCCACGTTAGAAATCCATTTAGCGTTACCTGTAGATGAGGAAATTTTTCCATCGAGAGAAATGGCAGCTTTAGCCACTACAAATGGTTTGTTAGTACGGATATAATGAAAGAAAACTTCGTTCAGTATTTTGGCTTCTTTTTCCAAAATACCGATTTTAACTTCGATTCCGGCAGCTTTAAGTTGTTGTATTCCTTTGTCTGCAACCTGAGGATTTGGATCTTTTACAGCAATAACTACTTTGGATATTCCGGTTTTGATGATCTTATCAGTGCAGGGAGGTGTTTTGCCGTGATGACAGCATGGTTCCAGTGTAACATAAAGAGTTGCACCTTTTGCTTTCTCTCCAGCTTCATTCAAAGCATGAACTTCGGCATGATGACCACCGGCAAACTGATGAGCACCACTTCCCACGATCTCACCATTTTTTACTACAACTGCTCCAACCAAAGGATTTGGGCTTGTCTTCCCTCGAAATTCCTCTGCTAATTCCAAAGCAATATTCATATAATTCACGTAAACTCCAGAGGAGCAGAATTGTATTTAAGGAGAATTGCTTCCGACGAAGAAGTAAAAAAAATACCCCGTTCATCGGGGCTAAAGAGAAATGGTGTTTTCCATTTCTTCCTATCTTCTCCCATCCAGACTTCTACTGTCGGTTTCGGAATTTCACCGAATCAATCAGGCAATTGCCTGATTCACGGACTTTCACCGTCGGTCGGGAATACTTCCCTGCCCCGAAGATAGATTTGATATTGATTTAATAATAATCATTCAACATCTGGTTGCAAAAAAAAAGTTTTCAATTTTGCGTCAAGAGGAAAATGTGAAAATATATTTAGTAGTTATACTTTAGAAAATTGGATAAAGATTAATCAACTATTATCATTTTAATATCGACATTCTTTTTGAAATCGAGTTACCTTCTATCCATAATGTGTATAAGTAAACATTTGTACATACCTCCCTTCCTTTGTAATTTTTTCCATCCCAGATTATCGAATGAATTCCTTTTTGAAATGTTTCATCATTTATTAGTTTTTTAACTAATTGTCCTTTAATATTATAAATTGATAAACTTACTTTACCTGATTGAGTTAAATTGAATTTTATATTTGTTTGTGGATTAAAAGGATTAGGGTAATTCCAAACATAATTCCTCCTATTTGATTATTGTTAATTTTTGATTATAATCGCCATACTTAGTCGATAGTTTAGCGAAATATACTCCACTAGCTACATCTTTCGCATTCCAAATAAAAGAATGCACCCCTTCTCTAAGAAGTTTGTTATTTACGATATTTTCAATTTTCTGTCCCTTTACATTATAGATTTCAAGATTTATAATGGTTTTATTGGGCAGAGAAAATTCAATTTTTACTTCAGGATTTGAAGGATTGGGATATGTTCTTAGTTGAATAGGATATTCAAGTGTATCAATATTGTTTTCTTCAATAGCAGAATTCTCAATAATCTCATATTTATAGACATTACGAAAGTTATCTGAACAATACATATATTCCCCATCATTTGTTATTCCAACATTTCCACGGCACAAATTATAATGAGGAAACCAGCCCTCATATTGCCCATATTCAGGATTTACCTTTTTGATCATAATTTCAATATAGTCATTAAGCCAGAAGTAACCATTCATAAAAGTTAAACCTGTCGGAGAAGGACACATGGCTGTTCCGATAGTATCAACGCAAGTAATGGTTTCTACATCCACTCCCACGATAACACTACTAAATCCACTTGTATTCATACAATAAAGAATATCATTGTGCCAGGTTAGTTCTGTTATACGTGCATTTGAAGCCATAGGATATGGTATTTGAAATGATGTAATTATTGAACCATCTTCATGTGATATCTTGTATAGATAAAATTGTGATGCAGATGCCCAGAAGTTTTCTCCATCAAAAGTTAGACCATAAATATCCGGTCCCATAGGAAAGGGAAAACCATATACTTTCTCACCAGTATCTTTATCAATTGCTATGAGAGAATCTGCTGTTACATCTGACATCCATATATATTCTCCATCATAAGTTAATCCTATAATCAAACTAGGATATTCAAAATGGAACTGATCAACTAAATTCATTTCAATTTCTTCTTGTGATAAAAGAATCAGTGGAAATATGATTATTAGTAAAACCAATACCTTCGTTTTTCTTTTGTTAATCATAGCTATAACCTCCCGTTTTTTTTTGTTAACGGTTTAAAATAGTAAAATACTATCATTATTTTACCATCAACATCTTCTTTGTGACCACCTTATCTCCTACCCGTAATGTGTATAAATAAACATTTGTACTCACTTCCCTTCCTTTGTAATTTTTTCCATTCCAAATTACAGAATGAATTCCTTTTCGAAATGTTTCATTATCAATAAGTTTTTTTACTAATTG
>DAOUTP010000242.1 GCA_030626645.1 Candidatus Cloacimonadota bacterium | reverse complement strand
TTAATTTCCCATTATCTTCAAGCTCTAAGATATCATCTTCATGTACAACCTGCTGAGCAATAATTTTCCCATTTGAACCCCGGGTTAATTGTAATGTTGCTGTTATACCATCAGCATCAACATTAACTAATTTTAAATAATAACCTTGATTGAGCTTAAATGTCCCTGAATTTTCTTCTTGTTTACCTTCTACAGATGCCGTAAATGCTACAAATAGAAAAACTATTGTAATAAGTATCAAAAATTTTCTCAAATATATCACCATATTCTATATTCATATTGATAATATAAATATTATCCGGAAAAATATTTTGTCAGTAGTATAAATAAAATAATATCATTAATTTTGAATATTAAAAAAATAATCCCTTCGAGCATGAATCCCCCATTTCACAGTAACTGACCCTGTGATGAATCACAGGGCATCAACGGAGGGTGCATGATATCTATCGCTTTGTCATTATTTTGGCTTTTACCAATAAAGGTGGCACGAAAAAGACATGAAATAATGTATATAATAGATAAAATAATATACTGTATCTATAAATTTTGGGAAACTGCCTGATATGGACCAAAGTGAAAAATTACATATGTTACAGGAACTAAGTGAGGAAGATCTCACAAAAAAAATTTTAATTCCTCTTTATGAATCAAAAGGAATGGAATGCAGAAGTGTCCGATATACTCATAAACAGTTAGAATTTGGTAAAGATGTAATTTATTATAAAGAGGATGAGTATGGGAGAAGGATTTATACCGCCGTTCAAGTAAAAAGAACAAGAATTACTACAAAGGATAATGACACTATATTTCGCCAAATCTCAGAGGCCTTTGGTGAGCAGTTTAATGACTCAAGTGACAATAAGAAGAAAAATATTGACAAATTTGTCGTATTAACATCAAGTGAATTTTTGGAAAGTGCAAAACAATCTCTCTCGGCTTCACTTAGGGGTAGTCATTTGGATAGAGATGTCACTTGTATTGATGGAAATCAACTTGTTATTCTACTTGAAAAACATTTGTCATCAGCATTCTGGGACGAATATGATTACTTTAACAGTTATTTTAATGCTATGAAAACCGATTTTGAAAAAATTAAAGACTTTTCTGCAATCGGTCAGAAAGAACCCGTTCCTTTGGAAAATATATACGTTTCTCTGAAATTGATTGAACCAAAACTTCATAATGAATTGGAATTTACTCAAAAGAAAGGAGGTGATTTACAAAAGGAAATGCGCAAACAAATTGAAGACGAAAAGAATTTAAGAGCAAAAATATTGGATACTGAAAGAGTAATTAAAGATTACAATAAAATAATAATTTTAGGGGTTCCTGGTTCTGGTAAAACTACGTTGTTGAGACATTTAGCTCTCAAAAATTGTATGGAAAATCTTGCAAATCAAGAAAAAAATTGCGTACCCATACCAATTACATTACAAGAATTATCAGATAGCGGAAAAGATCTAATAGAGTATATTGACGTCGTATTTAAGGAATACCAATTCCCTAAAGCAAAAGAATTTATCGATAAAGATTTGAAAGACGGTAGATGTAAACTTTTACTGGATGGGTTTGATGAATTAGTAACTAAAGAAAAACAAGACAAAATTACTGTACACATTCAAAATTTCATCAAAAAATTTCCCAAAAACCAAGTTATTGTTACATCAAGGATTGATGGTTACCATGATGAACTTAAAGGTTTTACAAAGTTGGAATTGATGGATTTTGATCATAAACAAATAGAGCAGTTTGTTAAGAATTGGTTTGGAAAAATAGATAATGCGAAAGCAAAATCTATGTTAAATGCTATTGAAGAAAATGAACAAATAAGTGCCCTTGCAAGAAATCCATTTATGGTTTCAATAATTGCAATTATTTATGAAGAAGATAGAAAGTTACCACAAAAAAGAGCGGCTCTGTACAATCGATGTGTTGAGGTTTTATTGAGCAAATGGGACATTCAGAAGAAACTTGCAAATTTATATCCCGCAGAGAAAAAAGAATTCATTTTGAAAAAGTTGGCTTTTTACACACATAGCCACAATAAAAAAGCTATGACTGAGAAGGAAATATTGGGAGTAATACAAAAACACTCCCCTCAAATCCAATTGAAAAAAGAGGATGCTGAGTTATTTCTTAATGAGATATGGCAAAGAAGTTATCTCCTTAGGCAAATTTCAAGAGGCAATTACGATTTTCTTCACTTATCTTTCCAAGAATATTTTACTGCTTTAGAATTGAAAGACCAAGATGATGGAATAAACACTATTATCAAATATTTATCAGAACATTGGTGGGAAGAACCAATTATTCTTTATGCAGGTATAAGTAAAGATGCAACTACCCTTATCAGAAGAATTAGAAAAGTAGTGCCTGAAGATATATTTTACAGCAACCTTTTATTATTTGGAAAATGTATTGCGGATGCGGATTTTACAGAAAACGTGCTGAAAGAAGAGATAATAGAACACCTGTGGTCACTTTACCAAACCTCAGAATTCTACATGCTCAGACAAGAAGCCCTTGAAGTCCTCCTTCTCACAAAACCAGCACCAGATAACATCATAGAGTCTCTAATAAGAAATTTAAAAGACAAAAAAAAGGAGGGTCGAATAAGTGCAGCAGAAGCACTTGGCCATATCGGAACCGAGAAAGCTACTGAACCCTTAATTGAAGTCTTTAACAATGCTGATGAACAAGTTGAAGTTCGAATAAGTGCAGCAGAAGCACTTGGCCTTATCGGAAGCGAAAAAGCTACTGAACCCTTAATTGAAGTCTTTAACAATGCTGATGAACAAGTTGAAGTTCGAGTTATGGCAGCAGAAGCACTTGGCCATATCGGAACCGAGAAAGCTACTGAACTCTTAATTGGAGCTTTTAACAATGCTGATAAACGAGTTGATGTTCGAGTTAATGCGGCACATGCACTTGGCTATATCGGAAACGAGAAAGCTACTGAACCCTTAATTGAAGCCTTTAACAATGCTGATGAACAAGTTGAAGTTCGAGTTATGGCAGC
>DAOUTP010000386.1 GCA_030626645.1 Candidatus Cloacimonadota bacterium | reverse complement strand
TATTAAAGATAGAGTAAGAGGATGGAAAGAAAGGTGTCGGTTAAACAGGAACTGATAAGAAATTTTTGTATTATCGCGCATATTGATCATGGGAAATCAACACTTGCAGATAGAATGCTTGAAGTTACTAATGTAGTGGATATGGGTTCTCATGAGGCTCTTGTTTTGGATGACATGGAGTTAGAAAAAGAACGTGGAATAACAATAAAATCTCATGCAATCCGCATGGAATACGAAAAAGATGGAAAAACATATATTCTCAATCTTATAGATACTCCCGGGCATGTGGATTTCTCATACGAAGTTTCACGCAGTCTTGCTTCTTGTGATGGAGCTTTATTAATTGTTGATGCATCCCAGGGAATTGAAGCTCAGACAATGAGTAACATGTATCTGGCGATGGAGAATGATCTTGAGATCGTTCCTGTAATAAATAAGATTGATCTGCCAAAAGCTGATGTGGAAGGCACCGAGCATGATATTGTAGAAAATATTGGTGTATTGCAGGAAAATATTTATAAGATCAGTGCCAAGACGGGAGAAGGTGTTGAAGATCTTATTATTGGTCTTATTAATGATATTCCATCTCCCACAGGTGATGCAGAAAAACCAACTAAAGCTCTAATATTCGATTCATATTTCGATAAATATCGAGGTGTTGTAATTCTGGTTAGGATATTCGATGGTAAATTGAGTAAAGGTGATAGCATCCGATTACTTTCTACAAATAAAGAATATGCGATCGAGGAGATCGGCTATTTGGGTTTGAAACAAATTCCTACAAAAGGACTCAAAACAGGTGAAGTTGGATACATTATTGCCAATATTAAAAATATTTCTGATGCACGGGTTGGTGATACAATAACAACTACTGAAAATGGTTGTACAGAAATATTACCAGGATTTGAAGATCCTAAGCCAATGGTTTATAGTGGTGTTTTCCCGCTCGATAAAGATGATCATGAGAACCTTCGAGATGCTCTTGGAAAATTGAGTTTGAATGATGCATCGCTTACCTATGAACCGGAAAGTTCACTTGCCCTGGGTTTTGGATTCCGCTGTGGCTTCTTAGGAATGTTACATCTGGAGATCGTGAAGGAAAGATTATCTCGTGAATATAATGTTCTAATAATTACAACAACTCCGAGTGTAAAGTTCCTGATAAATTTGGAAAACGGTTCACAGAAAATTATCTATAATCCGGTTGATATGCCAGATCCGGCTGGAATTGCAAATATTGAAGAACCAATAATGGATATTGAAATAATTGTTCCGAGTGATTACGTTGGAAATATTATGAACTTAGTTCAGGAACGTCGCGGTATTCAAAAAGATATGCAGTATATTGATGAAAAAAGATTATCGATCCACTATGAAATGCCTTTAATCGAGATCATTTTTGATTTCTATGACAGGCTTAAATCTCTAAGTCGCGGTTATGCATCGTTAGATTATTCCTTTAAAGAATTCAGAGTTGCAGATGTTGTAAAAGTGGATATGATGATCAATGCTGAGCGTGTAGATGCGATGTCATTTATCTGCCATGCCGATAAAGCATACAACTGGGGGAAAAGTATTACTCAGAAACTTAAAGAGGTTATTCCCAAACAACAGTTTAAAGTTGCACTG
>DAOUTP010000270.1 GCA_030626645.1 Candidatus Cloacimonadota bacterium | reverse complement strand
CGTGTTGATTTTCTATTTGGTTTTTTTGATGCTTTTTTATTTATTTTTTTTATGCTCTCAAGTGAGTCTTTTTCAAGTTCAAGAAATATTTCTAATGATTTTGCAATACTATCAGCGCAGGAAGTTACAATCTCTCCATTATTCCACATTGGAGAAGGACAACGGATTCCCTTCAATTGACGTGCAATGGAACTAACTTTTACATTGGAGCGAAGCAGAAGAGAGGTAAGTCTAGCGATAGCTTCCAATTGAGCAGAAGCACATCCTCCCACTTTTCCCATTTGGGTAAATATTTCGCAAGCACCTTTTTCATCGGAATTAATTGTTATATAAAGATGACCACAGCCAGTTTCAATTTTCTGGGTCATACCGGTCGTGATCAAGGGGCGTTCGCGAGGAGCAAATCTATGGCCATTTGTTGTAGAGGCTTCTTTAATTTCTTTACCTACATTTAGAACCTGATTTTCGCGGCTGCCGTCACGATAAACAGTAACGCCTTTACAACCCGATTCGTAGGCAAGTTCATAAGCCATTTGTATTTCTTGTTTTGTTGCTTCTTTTGTGAAATTTATAGTTTTAGAAACAGCGTTATCTACATATTTTTGAAAAGCACCCTGCATGCGAATATGCCATTTCGGTGAAATATCATGAGAAGTGACATAGACCTTTTTTATTTCTTCCGGGATGTCCTTAATATGAGCAACACTTCCTTCTTCTGCAACTTCTTCCATTAGTTTTTCTGAATAAATTCCAGCATCTTTAATCACTTTTTCAAAATGAGGATTTACATATAAAAGTTTATTCCCATCCATTACGTTCTTAACATATACAAGAGAGAATTGTGGCTCAATACCACCGGAAGTATTACAGATCATACTAATTGTGCCGGTTGGTGCTATTGTTGTGGTTGTTGCATTTCTGATGCCTTTTTCTGCAATTGTATTATTGAGCTTTTTCCAATCCATTTTCAGGTCTTCACGGATCAATTTCTTTGTTTCATAGATGCTGCCTTTGAAATTCGCAAAAGCGCCTTTTTCCTCAGCCAGTTCAATTGATCTAACCTTAGAATGATAATCAATAAATTCCATAACTTGTTCAGCAAGTTTAATTGCTTTATCACTATCATAAGGAATTTTTAGCAGGAAAAGCAGATCAGCCCAACCCATCACACCGAGTCCGATCTTTCTGTTCGATTTCACCATTTTATCAATTTCGGGAAGTGGAAATTTGGACATATCAATAACACTATCTAAGAAGTCAACTGCAACTCGAGTTGATTTTCTTAATATTTCCCAATCAAACTTGTTGTTTGTAATCATTCCAGCTAAGTTCAAAGAACCCAGATTACAAGCTTCGTTAGGAAGAAGTGGCTGCTCACCGCAAGGATTTGTTGATTCGATCTCTCCAATATGCGGGGTGGGATTATGTTTATTTATCCTATCAAGAAAAATAATACCTGGTTCTCCGTTCTGATGTGCCATTTTTACTATAAGATCAAAAACATCACGTGCTTTTAATTTCTTAACAACTTCTTTAGTATGCGGTGAAATTAAGTCATATTCGTTATCTTCATAAACAGCTTTCATGAATTTTTCTGTTATCCCGACACTGAGATTGAAGTTTGTAAGTTCCTGTGTATTTTCTTTGCAGGTTATAAATTCCAAGATCTGAGTATGATCAACATTCAGAATTGCCATATTTGCACCACGCCGGGTTCCGCCCTGTTTCACTGCATCAGTTGCAGAGTTAAACACTTTCAGGAAAGAGATCGGTCCGCTGGAGACACCATTTGTACTTCTTACTCGCGCATCAGCCTCACGTAATCTGGAAAAACTAAATCCTGTACCTCCACCACTTTTGTGGATCAATGCTGCATTTTTTATTGATTCAAAAATACTCTCCATGCTATCTTCCAGGGGTAATACAAAACAGGCTGATAACTGTTGAAGATCATTACCTGCATTCATTAACGTAGGTGAATTTGGCAGAAAATTTCCAGAGTCTAGAAGATCATAGTATAATTTCTCTTTTGCTTTATTCCCATTACTGATATTCACAGCTACACGCGTGATCATTTTCTTCCAATCTTCCATCGCCTTTCCATCATTATCTTTTCGGAAGTAGCGCTTATCAAGCACGGTTAAAGCGTTGTCGGTTAGTTTCATTTAAGACTCCTGAAAATATTAAAAATTTATCAACATGATGATGCCATAGACACTTCTGAATCCATAACCCGTTTTACTGCATGAGATTAGCAACCTGTAAAGCATTTTACCAACCTGCGAGTTCCATTGATTTAATGGTTAAATTTCAACTACTTAACGGTACTGTCAAGATGAAATTAATTTAGTAGAATTGTAAAATTCGTAGACCTACTAATAACGGTTATTTCTATGAATATTTTTTTTTAATAAGTGTCTATTTTGATTTTTGAAAGGTAATTATTAAAGAAATATTATAGCCGATTTTCTTATTTATTTTGCCAGTAATTATACGATTTAATTCCTGATTATTTTCATTGGATCGATCTTTACAGTCCTGCCTGCAGGATGCAATGTAGTTAGCAAGCTTATTACAATTGCAACAACCGGAACGAGAATGAAATCCAAAACGCGCATCTCAACCGGAAGCCACTGTAATGGGAAACCTGGAACAGGAATCGTAATAAAATGGAATTTCATCTGAGCATAAAGCAAAATTACAGCGAGTAT
>DAOUTP010000274.1 GCA_030626645.1 Candidatus Cloacimonadota bacterium | reverse complement strand
AGCGGTTTCAGCGATATTTATCATTCAATAAAACTAAAACCGAACAAGATCAGTTTCGGGGTAGTTGATATTTCAACCAATCCTTACGGCAGCATATCGCAGGCAACGTACGATCTGGATGTTAATGGCTGGAATCCTCGGGATTGGGAATTGGGTATAACTAACTGGAATTTCAATGTAACTTCAGCGCTTACACTATCTGGTGATGCAAATTATATAGATTACTTCCCACTTGCTAAGAATGACTTTGTTTCCGGTGATTTCTTTAGAAGTGATTCAATTGATATTGAAACAGAACGAACTATAACTACTTTGGAAGAACTTGATGCATTAGATAAAGAAGCAAAGAACTGGTCTTTCACAATATCGCATTTATATAAACTTAATAAAGCACAATATGAAATTAATGATTATAACAGTAGTTTGCGTATGGCAGTTTCGGCACGCATAACAAAGAACTGGGCAATTTCTTATGATAATTATATTGATCTGGAAGCGGATGAGCTGGTCTCGCACAATTTTACGATAACACGGGATTTGCATTGTTGGAAGATGACATTTAAATATACAAAACAAGGTGATTATTGGAACTACAAATTCCAGCTCTTTAATATCAAACTTCCCGATGCACTTAAATTCAGTACTTCCGATAATAGCTAAGTTAAAACTCACCCTGCTATCCCTCTCTTTAAACCCAAGAGAGGGAACAAGAGAAAAGCAGGAAGGAATGTCAGATCAAAGTTTAACACGTTACACAGCTGAAGCTGTATAACGTGAATGAGGACGTAACTCAAAGCTCTGTTTTTAAGAGCTGTAAACAGAAAAAAATATGTCGTTTTTTTTCAAAGCCGACATTAAATGTTTGCGATACATGGAGGAATATGAAAAAAGCTGTTTTTCTTGATCGTGACGGAACTATAAATTCTGATGAACATGGTTATATCAATAAACCCGAAGATCTGCATATTTATCCTTTTGCAGCTGAGGCAATTTCCAAACTGAACAAAATGGGATATCTGGTTTTTGTTGTTACGAATCAGGCAGGAGTTGCTTACGGTTATTTTAAGATTGAAGACGTGGAAAAGATCAATGCTAAATTGGTGAGTGAACTGGCAAAAAGAAATGCGAAAGTGGATGAAATTTTCTATTCACCATTTCACGAAAAGGGTGTTGTCGAACCATTTAATACTCAGCATGAAGACAGAAAACCAGATATTGGATTGTTTCGGCAAGCGCAGGAGAGATATCATTTTAATACACATAAATCCTTTATGATCGGAGACAAATTTTCTGATATTGGATTTGGGAAAAATGCCGGACTGAAAACAATATTTGTTCGTTCTGGTGGTGGAGAAAATGAATTTATTAATAAGAGAAATGAAACTGAATACAAACCGGATTTTGTAGTTAAAGATCTATCTGTAGCTGTAAAATTAATTGAGGAATTAGAAAAATAAATGAAAAAAATAATTACTCTCATGCTGCTGGCAAGATTACTTACATTCTGCGGAACAACCACACAACCGAATACAAATCTTGATAGACCTACAAACCTTAATGCTGAGTGTAATAATGTTCAGGAAGTTACTCTTAGCTGGAATTATGATAATGTAGACGAAGTGGGCTTTTTAATTCAACGAAAAGCAGAGAACGGAGTTTATGCCATTATTGATACAACTGAAGCGGGTATTCTTGAATATACCGATCTTGATGTAGTTGTTGGAAATACTTATTATTATATGATTGCAGCACTTTGTGATGAATGTCAGAGTGAATGGAGCGATGAAGTAAATGTTTTTGTGCCGGATAGACCTACCAATCTAAATGCTGGCTGTAATTATGTTCAAGAAGTTACTTTAAGCTGGATTTACTTTAATGGTGATGAAGTAGGTTTTTTAATCCAGCGAAAAGCAGAAGAGGGAGTTTATGCTATTATAGATACAACTGAATCAGGTATTCTTGAATATACCGATCTTGATGTAGTTGTTGGAAATACTTATTATTACATGGTGGCAGCAGTTTATGTAGATAGCGAGAGTGAGTGGAGCGAGGAAGAAAGCGTTTTTGTAAAAGAAGGATTTCAAAGCTTGAATTTTGGAACAGATCAAACCTTTGAAGTTATAACCTGGAATATAGAGCATTTCCCCAAAAACTTAAGTGTTACTATAGATTACGCAGCTCAAATAATTCGTGGACTGGATGCTGATATTTATGCTCTGCAGGAAATTGAGAGTAATGCACATTTTGAAGATATTATCGAGTTGCTGAATAATGATGACCCACTAAATACATGGGACGGATATCGCGCTGCAACAGCAAGTTATTATGTGAATCTGGCATATATTTATAAATCAAATATTATCGAAATTACCGACATTTATGAGATCTACAGTTCTTATGATTACAGCAGGGAATTCCCGCGCCGTCCGCTGGTGATGGAAATGCAATGGAGCGGCACCAATATTTATGTCATCAATAATCATCTTAAGGCAATGGGTGATGGTTATCTTGATTTGGGTGATGAATGGGATGAAGAGACCAGAAGATATGATGCCTGCAATTTACTGGATGAATATATCTCACAAAATCTACCAGATGAAAATGTGATCGTACTGGGTGATATGAACGATGACCTTACCGATTTGCAAAGTAATAATGTGTTTGTTTCTTTTTT
>DAOUTP010000306.1 GCA_030626645.1 Candidatus Cloacimonadota bacterium | reverse complement strand
TTAACTTTTTCTTTTCTTATAGCAGCAGCTTCTTTATAAACTGCTTTTTCAAATTCAAGTGAGAATATAAAAAATGATTTTTCTTTAATTTCTTTATATTCCAATTTCCTTCCAAGTGTTTTGAGCAGTTTCCTGGAAATTGAAAGATCAATTAATTGTTCATTCTGTTTATCATCAAGCAATTTATTATCTGTGATATCTTTTTGCGTGATTATCCGGTTTATTTCAATAGTGAAAGTCAATTCAATATTATCCGATGTTTCTTTTTGATTTGTAACAGTAATAGTTATTTGTGGCTTAATATCTGTATTAAAAGGTATTATGTTTTCAAGAATATTTAATAAGAGTTGTTTTACCAGAACCGGATCACCAATTATTTCCTGATTGAAATTTTCAAAATCATTAACATGGAAATTAAAATTCTTTTTTGTTTCAGATGGAAAAAAATCTATTATGTTTGAAAGGGATGAAAAAAGATCAAATTGTATGTTTTCCCTCTTTTTATGGCTAATCCTAATACCAGGTAGTTGGACAATATTATTGACAACATCCGCGAGATTATTTGTAGAAGCAATTAGTGTTTCGATTAACTCTTTTTGATCTTTTGTAGGGTTAAAGTTATTCATCATTTTACCGAGAACGACAATGTTATTGAGGGAGGTTCGTAGTTGATGTGATTTTTTATAGATAAAATTATCCTTGGTAATGTTTGCTTCTATCGCCTCTTTCCTGGCTTTTTCAAGTTTATTTATATTCCAGGTGTGAATAATTTTGAAAGAATAACTGATAATGAAAATGAGAATAAAAATAAAAAGGAATATTAGTTTTGAGGGGAGTAATATTATATGATTCAGCGAGGTGGCAGATGTAAACAGTAATAATAACAAAATTAACAGAGCCCCCCCTGATATTATACTTCCGTTTTTCTTTTTCAGTAATAAGATGGATACAGGTGGAAGAAGTAAAAATATATATAATATGTATTCTGCGCTGGTTAATGCAAATAGAATTGTAAGCCAGATAGTAAGAAAAGCAGTTAAAAATGTAGAAATAAGCTCCAATTTATATGTCCGGAGATACCATAATAAATGTCCCAGAACGACTAATGCTGTTCCAAAATTAATAAATACAAGGGTGATATTCCCCTGGAACAAATTAATTGTTCCAAAAATGAGAAAGAATAAAAAAAAGGTGTATGTGCAAATTTTCAATGGGAAATAGCAGTCTTTATTAACGGATGTTTCTTGTTTATCAATTCTTTTGGTAATACCGTTGTATATATTAGTTAAAATATTCATTATCCCTTGTTTGATTTGTTGATTATAGCTGTAATTGTAAAAATACTAAAAAAATAGTAAATACCATAATTGGCAACTAATCAATTTGCAGTCGGCCCGTCCCTGCCCGACTGGGACAGGCGGGCGACCGGAGTCATTCCAGCCTTAAAACACTGATTAGTTACAATAATTGTAATAATTGATTTTATAAAGGAATGAAAAATGCTAAATTTGTTATTTGAGTTGATAGAGATAAATTTAAATATGTATAGGTTAGCAATTAATATAATTGGGATTTTTTTTCTTATTTCAACCATTCTTTACAGCCAGAATGGAGAGAATATAGTTGAATTTACACCTGATTTTAAATTTACTGAAGGTGTTTTTATTGATTTTAACCAGGTACGTAATAATAATCCTATTCCTAAAGCAAGAATACTTACGGCAGTTGATTTTAATGATGGCGATTTTTTTAAGGAAGTACTGGATAAAGATGTTATTTACTATTATAATGAATTTGGAATGAGAAATGAGGTGAAGAAGGACAATATATGGGGCTATTCACGAAATGGTGTACTTTATATTCAATTAAAAGATGGATTTCATCGGATAACAATTGTTGGAGGAATATGCCATTTTTTGGCTTTTATTAAAACTTTTGAAACACGATATTACGACCCCTATTTTTATCGCGGCTACTATTCTGATTATTATCGCTATCCCTCACGGAGTTCCACTTACTCTAAAACAGAACTTCACCAGTATATGCTCGATTTTGAGAGTGGTAAGATAATGGAATACAATTATTCAAATGTTGGTCTGGCCTTAATGCATGATGCTGAACTTCATGATGAATACATGAAACTTGGCAGAAGAAAAAGAAAACAACTTAAATTTATGTACATCAGGAAGTTTAATAAAAGAAATCCTATTTATCTACCAGTTAATTAAAAACCTATACTCATGAAAACAATAATAATTAGCACTTGCTTCGCATTAATATGTCTTCATAATGCTTTTTCCCAGATTTCTTATCCAACCCCCCG
>DAOUTP010000038.1 GCA_030626645.1 Candidatus Cloacimonadota bacterium | reverse complement strand
TCAAATCTTTTGCTGAAGGTAGAGAGATATTACTACAACCATATAACAAAGATTATGCACCAATTTTACTTGATAGACACACTTTGAAGGATTCCCTGCTTATTGGAATTGCTGTTATGTCTGTTAGGAATTTGTAGATTTTCTGATTTTCACTAGAATAGCCCAACCAGTAATCGAACCGATGGTATAATAAATAAAATCACTCGGGATAAATGTTGTTCCAATAATTGTTCTTCCAATAAATGTACTCCTGATTATCTCCAGAAATACTGGATGCCAAAGTTGTAGAAATTCCAAAATACATGTAATCATAAACACACTGATTGCTATTTTCCAAGGTTTGACTTTAATCAGAATATAGGATATTGTAAGACACCAGAAAACTTCATATAAAAGTCCACCAAGAGAATCATTGAACCATTTCGCACCTGGACCTGCATAAAATTTACTGGCAAAACCTAATGGAACTACTATTAAAATTGATATTAATGTAACTAACTTAAATTTATTCATATTACAAAATTAATATTCCTGATTAATATTTTTACTTTTATACTAATTAAAACCAACTAAACTAAAAATTTGTTTATAATTGCTTTTAAATATGTCAATTTAATAATAGTAAATATTAATTATTAAAAGACAAAACAAATCTAAATGAGCATTAAAAAGCTTTGTACTTGACAAATATTTCAATCAAACTAATTAAGTGTACTGTTAATTTAATAGAAATTAAAAAAAAGGAGAAGATATGAAAAACTTATTGAAAATTTTTGTTGTAGTAATGATTCTTTCGATCCTTCTTTCTGCATGTGCACCTCCACCACCACCGGTGACAAAGGGTCAGTTGGACACAGCAGAAGAAGAAGCGATCCAAGAAGAGAAGAAAGCAGACACCTTGAACAATGAAATGATGACTTTGGAAGCTGAATTAGCAGATCAGGAAGCAGAATTAAAAAGCTTACAAGAGTATCAAAAAGAACTGGAAGCAGGGAAATAGGAGTAAACTATGAAAAGAATTATACTATTATCATTAATCGCATTGTTAGTATTACCCGTATTAGTCCAGGCTAGTGTTACTTATCTTTCCGAAGAAGAGTACAAAGACCTTAAGAAAAAAGAAAGATTAGCTTATTGGGAGAATCTGGAAAATGATCTTGCTGAATTGCAACAGAGAAAAGCTGATGCAATAGCCAACCAGGAAAAATATTCCACTACCATTGAAGAACTTAATGCTAAAATGGTTCCTGTAAAAGCTGAGTATGACAAAGTAAACGCTGAAATCCTTGCATTTCTTGGTGTAACAGAAGCAGATTTTGCATCCATAATGGAAAAGATCAAATATTTCAATGGTGAAATTGCTGATTGGAATGACCTTACAGATAAAGAACTTTGGAAAGCCAAGAAAGTTGTTCGTTCTCTCGTTGTTGAGTATAATGAATATAGAGGATCTAAATATGGTAAAGTTCCAGATTTCAGAAAAGATTTCTCTGACCTTGATAACAAAATTGTAAATCTTGAGAATAATCTTGAAGCTGCAAAGCCTAAATATTATGAAGATGATTATACAATAGTAAAAGGCGATTGGCTTTCAAAGATAGCACGATACAGTTTTATTTATGGTGATATGTCTAAATGGCCTGTTATTTATAGAGCTAATAGAGACCAAATTAAAGATCCTAACTTGATATATCCTGATCAAGTTATTAAAATACCACGTGGTCTTCCTTATGAGTGGAAAGTTTATAAAGGTGAATGCCTTTGGAAAATTGCTGGTTATCAGGAAGTATATAACAATGCCGCAAAATGGCCTCTTATCTTTAGAGCCAATGAAGATCAAATCAAAGATCCAGACCTTATTTATCCTAACCAGATCTTTGAAATTCCTAGAGATTAATCTAACCAAATATATGAAGCCTCTCTTTTTCGGAGAGGCTTCTTTTTAATTTAACAATTGAAACTTAATAAAATTCATCTGATTCTGATTACCTCGGTTATTATTGCGCTGTTGCATTTTATCTTCAGCCCTTATCGAATCGTTTCACACATTTATGATCTTAAATTAGGTGAAATAGCAGAGAAAGAAATAAATGCACCTTTCGATTTTTATGTTTATAAAACAAAAGCCACATTAGATGCAGAGCAAACAGCAGCAGAAGCAAAAGTACAACCTATTTATAAAGTATCTGAAAATCTTAAATTTAATGCTCAAAAGAATCTGGACTTTGTTTTTCAACATTTTGTGCTAAATGATGGTTCGGACACTCAGAAGACCAATAGAAAGTTAAAACAGAACGGTTATGAACTATCGCTAGAAAACACTAAGTTGTTAATGAATGCTAGTAGAAGAGTACGAATATATAACTTTCTGAGTGAGAATATTTCAAAAATATTTACTGTTGGGATCTATCCGGATAATTATCGTTATCAAGAAATTAAAATATCCAAATCCAATAGAATCATAGATTATGAACTCAATCGATTGTATTCGCTGGAAGAAGCAAAGAATAAATTAGTTAACTGGCATGCAAATCAAAACGAAAAACCTTTAATTCATGAACTTGCGGATATTATCCTGATTGAAAATATAATTATTGATCAGGATATGACGGATATTGAAAAAGAAAAAGCCAAAGAAGAAGTTTCATTAACATTGGGAAAAATTCAAAAGAATGAACGGATCATAGGAAAGAATCAAAAAATAACTTCAATTGAACTTCTTAAATTACAATCTCTTTTAAAAGCACAAAAAGACCATGATCCCACCATGAACAATCTTCAATTAATACTATCTTCATTTGGAATTTTCCTTCTCTCAGCTCTTATATTAATTCTCTTCGATTACATTCTAGTACTTTTTTTTCCAAGTAACTTTTCTACAATTCCAAGAACGATAATTATTCTTGTAAGTATTTTAATTTCAATTATTCTAACTATTTTCGTAAATAATATCCTGATAATTCCTTCTCTTATTATTCCATTCAGTTTAACAGTTCTTCTCATCGCTTTGATATTCAATCCTCATATTGGAATTCTATTCAATTTCATTACTCTAATATTTGTTTCAATATTTCTTAATTGGAGTTTTACTAGTCCAGTGATCTTAAGTTTAAGTACCTTCGGAGGGATCATTGCACTCAAGCATATGAAGAAAAAACAGGAATTCTATCCGATCACATTATATCTTTTGATCTCTTTTTTCATAGTTAATACTGCAGTATCTCTAATTAAGTTTGAAAGTTTTGCAATTTATTTTTGGCATCTTTTGTGGGGTATAATTTCTTGTATTACATCTATTGTAGGATTGATACTTCTAACTCCTTATGTTGAGAGAAAATTGAATCTTGCAACAAAACAAATATTGCTGGAGCTTCTTGATTTCGATAATGAATTATTGAAAAAAATGGCAACGATTGCACCTGGAACTTATCATCATTCACTTATCGTAGGTAATCTTGCAGAAAGTGCTTCAGAAGCAGTCGGTGCTAACCACTTACTGGCTAGAGTTGGAAGTTATTATCACGATATAGGTAAACTGGAAAATCCACAGTTTTTTATCGAGAATAACCCCGATTCAACTGATCTTCATGATAAGATGATGGCTACAGAAAGTGCTCTTCTTATTCGAAATCATATTAATGATGGCTTAGCTTTAGCCAGGAAACATAATCTGCCCAAATCCGTTATTGAGATAATTCAGCAACACCACGGAACTGGACAGATCAAATATTTTTATAATAAAGCAGTTGAGACAAATCTTGATTTTGATGAAGAACAATTCTATTATCCTGGTCCGAAAGCTTATACAAAAGAAGCATCAATAGTGTTGATTGCTGACATTGTTGAATCTACTACCAAATCTTTAGATGATTTCTCTGAAAAGAGGATAAAAAAAGTGTTGGATGATACAATCCATAATCTTATTAATGAAGGACAATTAGATGAATCACCACTTACTTTGAAAGAACTTGAAAAAATTAAAACATACATGCTGCCAATATTAATGGGTGTTTATAGGAAGCGTCTTGAATATCCAGAAAGTTAAACCGGTTATTGTAACAAATAGAACTGAAGATAATATTGATGTTGATATCTTTGAAGAACTGTTTCTTATTGTCATAAACAATGAATTTAAACATCCGGAAAGTTTTATCAATCTTGAACTCACAAATGATGGGTCGATAAGACAGCTTAATAAGAAATACCTGGGGAGAGATGAAATTACTGATGTTCTCTCTTTTACCGCTGATGTTCCTGGTGTTAACCTGCTCGGAGATATAATTATTGACACCAATGTTGCTAAAAAGCAAAAGGAAGATAGAACAGTTATTGAAGAATTGCAGATATTATTCTTACATGGTCTTTTGCATTGTTTAGGTTATGATCATCTAGCTGCGGCAGATAAGAAAATTATGGTTGCTAAAGAAAAAAAATATAAGGATTTATTATTAAAGGAGAAAAACCAGACTCGTGAATGAAAGTTTCTCGGTTGTATCAATTGTTGGTTTTCTAGTGCTTTCTGCTTTTTTTTCAGGATCTGAAACTGCTTTCTTCTCATTATCAAAGATCCAATTAAAAAAGTTAGAGAAGAGTAAAAATAAAAGTTCAAAACGTATACTGCGATTGCTCAATAACCCGAAAGAACTTCTTATTATAATACTTTTGGGAAATACTATCGTAAACGTGGCAGCAGCCTCAACCGCTGCACTTATTGCAATTAACGTCGGAGAGAAGTATCTTCAACATTTTTCCCAATCTATCCTCATGATTATCGAGATCATTATCATGACCCTTCTACTATTGATATTTGGTGAATTAGCACCAAAACTGCTGGCATTTTCATCTCCGGAAAAAACTGCTCGTTCTTCCAGTTTCATATTGGAAATAATTAAATACTTATTCTGGCCAATCATCAAAATATTGGAATTGATCAGCTCGATCTTCTCCATAAAAAAAAGGAAAGCTGAACAAACCGATATCACTTCAGAAGATTTTAAAAACCTCATCCAATCAAAGGTTACTCAACATACTTTAGAGGAAAATGAAAAAAGAATAATCACCAGCATTTTCCGTTTCTCTTCCACTGATGCCAAAAAAATAATGACACCAAGAGTTGATATTGCAGGTGTTGATACTTCTGAAGGCTTGCAGAAAGTTAAAGATATGATCATTAATTCCGGTCATTCTAAGATTCCAATCTTTAAAACAAATATTGATAATATTATCGGGATAATTTACGCAAAAGATATCATCTTGAATCCAAAGAGACAATCGATAAGTTCACTTCTGCGTCCCCCACTATTTGTTACAGAAAACACCAAGATCCAAAATCTGCTAAATAAATTTAAAAGACGAAAGATACAGATAGCAATAATCGTTGATGAATACGGTGGTACAGAAGGATTGGTCACATTAGAAGATATATTAGAAGAACTTGTTGGTGAGATACGTGATGAATATGATAAAGAAAAACCAAACATCGTAAAACAAAACAAAAATACCTTTATTATAAATGGAATGTACTCCATCTCCGAATTAAATGATAAGTTTATACTAGATATTGATGAAGAAAAATATGATAATCTTGCTGATTTTATTTATGATCATTTCAATAAAGTACCTGAGGAAAATGAAAGCTTTAAATATAAAGATCTGGTGAAATTCACTGTGAAACAAGTTAAGGCAAGACGTATCCAATATATTACATTAGAAGTTATCAATAACAGTGATGAATCATAAACATAAACTTATTGTATTTATACTCTTTATTATCCCTGTTTTCCTTTTAGCAGAAACATTTAACATTTCGATCAAGTATCTCGGATTCAGTTTGGTTAATGTTACAATGATCAATGAGGATTCCACCCTTACTGTAAATGCAAGATCAACTTTCATAGCTAGTATTGCCTCTGATATGGATAATTTTTATAGATCTGTTTATACTGGTAATTTTCTACCTGAAACATACGAAAAAAATATTGATCAAGGTGATTATTTTGAAGATAGAATTATTGAATACAACAGGCAGACACTTACCGCAAAAAGATTGAGTAATATCTCCCCTGATCGCAATTGTGAATATCCCATTAATACAGAAAGCCGTGATTTCTTCTCTGCTCTCTTTTATCTCCGTTATGCAATTGATGAACCAACTGGAGTTTTATGGGTAGATGCTAACAAGCTTATCTGGAAAGTTGAATATTCAGTTATGGGAAAGGAAATAATTTCTACAAAATTTGGAAAGAAAAGCGCGATTAAAGTGATCATGAATTTCCAAAATTATTTGAATGAAGAAAAAGAACGATCTGACATGCTTACAAATAACCTGGTTAACGAAGAAAGATCGCTTCTCTTCTGGTTCTCTGATGATGAACAACGGCTTCCGTTAAAAGCAAAATTTATGATGAAACCTTTTGCTGTAGTTTGGAAGTTAAATTCCTATACAGAATAATATTGCAGTAATGAAAATAAATTATTATAAAATTGCGTTCTATATTTGGACTGGGATATTATTTACCTTAACCTCAATCCCCAAATTACAATCACCATTAGATGATTCACTGAACATTGATAAATTAGCTCATTTCATTGTTTATTTGATATTTGCCTATTTATTCATGAAAATGTTCAATGAAAAACAGTACATTCAAAAGCTAAAACTATTATCTATCTTAGCTGTTCTTGTACCCATCTTCGATGAATTACATCAAATACCAATTCCCGGTAGATCCTTTTCCTATTTTGATATTCTTGCTGACTTCCTGGGATTCCTTGCTGTGATCATCTACTTCAAGATAAAGCTTAAATGATCTTTAGATATTAGTCTTTAATCCGTTTGAGTGAGACCACTAATTCATAATGAAATGGTGGTTTTAACCAGATCTGCTTTTTGAGATACTTCTGAGGGTTGTCCATGATCTCTTTTTGAGGCACTTCTTCTACTTGATTGTCCTTTGAAACTACCAAATAGATATTTTCACTTTTTTGGATTGTTTTTGCAGTTGGCATAAGCTCTCCTACTAATTTATATTTTGGATGTTTTTCAATAAAATCTATAAGCATTTCATTTGTTATCTTACTTCTATATTCCTTGCAATACCTTCTGTCCTCACAACTTGCAGCACACACAATAATATCTGTATGCCGTTTGTTTTTAGGACAAACAACAAGGTTTATATCAGCTCGAATTTGCTTTCTCAATTTTCTCTACACTAATTTATATTTTTTTAGGATTTTTTCTAACGTTTTTAGATTACCCTCTTCCATAGAACAGAGTGGTAAACGTAATTCTCTTTCTATCATCTTCATCAGATGCAATGATTCTTTCACTGGAATTGGATTTGTCTCGATAAACAATGCTTTATTGATATCAATAAGCTCCTGATGAATTTTAAGGGCATCAGAATATTTTCCCTTGGTACATAATGCAACCAGATCATGAACTTTGCGTGGTAAAATGTTTGCAGTTACTGAAATCACTCCATCTCCTCCGCACGACATAATCGGCAGATTCAAAGCATCTTCACCTGACATCACAGAAAAATCTTTATTTGTAGTCTTCACAATGCGTGAAAGTTGATCAAGATCACCACTTGCTTCTTTGATGCCGACAATATTACTAAATTCCTTTGCTAATCTGATAGTCGTATCTGCATTGATATTAACACCTGTTCTTCCCGGAACATTATAGATCACTAAAGGAATTGTAGTGCTTTCTGCAACCGCCTTAAAATACTGATATAAACCTTTCTGAGTTGGTTTATTATAATATGGAGTTATTATTAATGCATAATCTACTCCCCACTCCTGAGCTTTGATTGTAGCTGAGATAGTATGCTGTAAATTGTTCGTTCCTGTTCCCATCATAACCGGAATTCGTTTATCTATCTTCTTGATCCCAAAACGAACTAATCTCTCTTTTTCATCACCAGCTAAAGTTGGAGATTCTCCAGTTGTTCCGCAAAATAGCATTCCATTTGTTTTATTTTCAATTTGAAAATATATAAGCTTTTCAAGAGAATTGTAATCTATCTCATTATTTTTAAATGGAGTAACTAATGCAACATACGAACCCTTCAACATACAACCTCCTGTGTCTTATTATTTCAATGAATTTTACAATATTAAAATTTGGCTGTCTTTCTGAGGAAATCTTCGAAGAATCATCTCACGAAGAATCTCATTTTAAGTAGAGATCCTTCCAAAGAACCACATGCAAGATTCGTCAGGATGACAGAATACACTCTATTATGCAAAACTCTTATTTTAATTCAAATAATTAAGCAGATAAGAAAACGTCAACCAACATTTCATAAATATATTTAATCTGACTTCATTCGTATTTCTTAATACTAATTAGTTTTCACTTTTCTAATTGACACTTAACTTATCTTTATCCCAATTCGGTTTCGCATTAATGAATAAGTTTAGAATTATTTGAATTGTTAAAAGTAATATGATTTAGTCGAAGTTGTATACAATAACTTTTCTCAAAAAGTTATTGTGTACATTTTTGGTATAACTATAGGTTAGTTATGTATACATTTTATGTTGGCGTGGCGTACATATGTTAGGTGCACAATAAATAATTCTAAAATGGTATAGCGAGATGAAAAGAACTTTATAATTAAGGAGTTATAATGAAAATATTTTTATCATTAATGAGTATTTTAATTCTTCTTTCCGCATGTTCTGAAAATATCGCAATTTACAATAGTGAAGATGTAAGGCAAATGACAGAAAATCAAGCTGTAACAATTGTATTTGAAAAAGAATTAACAGGTATAGACTGTAAGGGCTTGGAGAGATATCGATTAGAAAATTTGATTGATGGTTTATATTATTTTGAATTGGAAGCGATTGAACAAATTAATGAAGAAGCAATTTCTTTAGGTGCAAATTTTGTAAATATCGTTGAGTTAAGCATAATAAGTAGATTGGACTATTCAGGATTTATAGAGTTTTATAATGTAAATTTCCAGCAATTTACTAATGCAGCACTTGCGAAGGAAAATAGAGAATTCATTTATTATAAAGAAAGACCAGATTTATTATGGGAAGATTTTATTAATATTATCCCTGAACAAGATAGCATTGATTATTTAATTAAATTCGATTTATATGCAGAAAAAGATGTAGACTTCCTATGGGGCAATATTAAAGATTTCCACGTTGATAGTGCTTTTTTTTCTGATTTATCGGGTGTAAAAGAATCTATAAAAACTGATTCAAGGTTACTTTTTTTTCAGTTGATTTATAATTTATCTCAGATATATGCTGGAAGACTTGAGAAATTCCTAGAGAATGATCTTGCTAAGCCTAGAACAAATGACAGAATTCAGGATAGTTTAATAAAATATTATAAGCTGTTTGAAAAAGAAAAGAAACTTCTAACAGAGGATACTGATCACGGGAAAAATGAAAATAAACTAAAATCCTGGAAAGTAATAATTGATAATTATAGATTAGAGACACAATGAGAAAGTATAATATAGATGCACCTAACAGGCGTGTCGGCAGTAGAGCTGGTCAGTACTCTTTGTTTGAATCTTACGATTCAAACGGCTGGTCTGTTTGTTTTTGGTGTGATCGTTCCGATCCCGCCGCACACGCAGAACATTAAGCACAAAAGAGCTATTCCTAAAAGTGTAATTAATTTCTACAAAATATTTTAAGCTTGATTGATTTTTGGTTTTCAAAACTATAACAAAAATATTATGGAGGTAAAAATGAATTTACACGATTTTGAAATTGAAGCTTTAGAAAAATTCACTAAAGAAATAACAGATCAATTTTTCTTATTCATTGAAAATGATCGAGAACTTTTTCAAAAGTATCTAAAAGTGATTGGGCGTGCTTCAAATCTTGATCAAACAAATATAACTTTTGGCAAGCGAGTTAAAGATTATTTTTCTTTAGGCAATATTGAGGATGAAAATAATAAGCCAGTTGAATGTAAAACACCAAGAAGCAAAATTATTACAAGTTATACTGAGCATTGTTCAAAATAGGAAGTAAATATTGAGTTTAAATAAAACAAAAGAACCGTCATGCCTTGTGAGAGGTAAAGCATTTCATAAAAAAATACAAGACGATTGGAAGAAAACTGCTCAAGGTGATGTTGTTGCTGAAAGAACAGTATTGAAGTTAAATAAACGTAAAGGTAGAGTCGATATTTTTGTGAATGATGATGATCCTGAAGGCACAATTGCTATAATTGAAATTAAAGCATCAAATTGGGATGTCATGACAGAAAAAGCAGTAAAAAGGAATATTCGAAGACAAATAAACCAAATTTATGGCTATATTGATTCGCAAATTACGAAAGGTGAATATGTCCCAACAGGAGAGCATAGATCTGTAAGTCCAGCAATAATCTTTCCTAATACACCATTAGTAGAATCAATAAAGAAATATATTGAAGATAGTTTCTATGAAGAAGGTATTGTTGTTGTGTGGGATAATGAGAAATAGTTTATGATTTATATGGGTTCCTTCAGATGACAAAAGAAGATTGGAAAAAACTTGATGTGCAAACATACGGTCTTTCACCTGACCTATGCGTGCCTATTGCTGCCAGAGATATTCCAACAATCGAAAAATACGTTGGTACAGTAACAAAAATAATTCATGGTCGCAAACGCCCTATTAATGGTTTTGTTGTAGAGATTCATCGTCCAATAAAAAATTCATCGATTCCACTTTGGGATCAAGATGAATCTGAATTGTATTATTCTCGTTTGCATCCAGCTAGACAATTGTGGGTTCATGTAGATTATACAGGATATAGAAATGCTTGGAAACGTTTAGGTTTTGGACATCTTACGAGCGATGTTTTCTTAGACCATATTTATAATAGAAATGTTGTACGTAATCATAGTAACAATCGTCCGTTTCTACGTTTATGTCCCGTCTCCCGAAAAACTAATACGAATAGTGGTTTGAATAAAGGATTGGAAGGTATGCAAAAAGCTTCTTTAAATAATTTAGAAAATGAACCGATAAAAGTTCAACAAAGAACAAGGAAATGCCTTGATGCACCTGTTGTGTTGGCAGATCCGTTTGATCTAACAAAAATGCTGGATATTCCACCTGGGTTATTTGAGATGCAAGGTACAGCTCGAATGTTAAAAAACTTCTATAAGAAAGAAGATTATTATAATAGTAAGTGAGTTAAATCTATATGAGTACAAAAATTAAATTATATTTTTTATCTATAACTCCGCTTTTTTAATTCTCATAATACAAACTTTGTATGAGTCTGAATAACAAGATTTTTGTGCTTAACATACAGCTCCACTCTCAAAATGAAAGAAGTGCAAGAAGAGCGTGGCACGCCCGGCATTAACCAACACTTGTACGCCCTGGAGTATTCCGCTTCGCTCCAGACAAATATTATACACGAGATGAAAATATATTAACAATTAAAACCCGATCTGCCGCCATGCTTCATAGATAACTATTGCAACACTATTTGATAGGTTTATTGATCGAATTTGTGAACTCATGGGAATTGTGATATTAGACTTCTGATATTTTTCCAGAATATTCTCTGGTATACCTTTCGATTCAGGTCCAAATACGAAAATATCACCCTTTTCATATTTTAATTCGGTAAATTTTCTATCCGTCTTTGTTGTGCAGAAATAAATGTTACTATCGGGAAATTCCGTTAGAAAGTCATCCAAAGAATCATGAATTTTTAGCGAG
>DAOUTP010000352.1 GCA_030626645.1 Candidatus Cloacimonadota bacterium | reverse complement strand
TGCTTTGCATTGTGTAGCTGAATCTCAAAAACAGGATGGTGTAGTTGCTTTTATAGATGTTGAACACGCACTTGATCCTATTTATGCCGGTAATATTGGAGTTGATACGGAAAATCTTCTTCTTTCTCAACCTGATGGTGGTGAACAAGCTTTGGAGATCGTGGAAACACTCGTGCGCAGTAATGCTATAGACCTTATTGTAATTGACTCAGTGGCAGCTCTTGTTCCACGAGCTGAGATCGAAGGCAGTATGGGTGATCATCATGTTGGTTTGCAAGCACGCTTAATGTCTCAGGCACTTCGCAAGCTTACCGCTATTATCAGTAAGTCCAATACTTCAGTGATCTTTATCAATCAAACTAGAATGAAGATAGGTGTTCCGGCATATGTTAATCCGGAAACTACAACCGGTGGAGTTGCTCTTAAGTTTTATTCTTCGCTAAGAATGGAAGTACGAAGAATAGGATCAATCAAACAAATTGGACAGGGCGCAGAAATTATTGGGAATAAAACACGTGTAAAGATCGTTAAAAATAAATTTGCACCACCATTTAAAAAAGTAGAATTTCCAATTATTTTTGGTGTAGGAATATCCCGCTTTGATCTCCTTGTAGAAATAGCTGTAGAACACGACATTGTGAACAGAAGCGGTTCTTGGTTCTCATACGGTGATACTAAGATTGGACAGGGAGCAGATAAAGTAAAAGAATTCCTACTTGAAAATGAAGATATTCTAAAAGAAATTGAAATAAAAGTAAAAGAAGTTTTAGGACTTATTGAATCATCAGAAGATGAAGTTAAAGACGATAAAAAGGACTAAAACTACATCGATAGTTTTAGCTAATGACGAATATTGGGGGATCTTACCGGATAAGATCCTCCATTTTTATTGTAAGGAGCAAATTGATTATTTCGAGCTATCAGATGAAGAAGCAATTAAACTTCTTGAGGAAATAAAAAAACAATCATGGAATAAACTGCTGGATTATCTTGCCTACCGTGAACGCTCTTTAGGTGAATGCCATGAATTTCTTTCCAAAAAAATATTTCTAAAAAAAGAACTTCAACCTGCTTTACTTGAAAAAGCAATTTCGCTAAATTTTATTAATGATACCAGATTTGCAGAAATGTTCACTGAAGACCTAATTAGAAAATCAAAAAGTATAGTAGAGATCAGAAATAAGCTCTACCAAAAGAAGATCAATCAAGAAATTATCTCAGAAGTACTACAAAAGAAATTTGATTCCAAAACAACCGATGAAATTCTGGAAGCAAATTTTAAAAAAGCAAAAAGAAGATTTTCAAAGTTTAAAAAAAATGAGTGTAATAAGAAAATATTAAACTACTTGACGCGTAAAGGTTTTACATATTGGGAAGTAAAAGAAAAATTGGGGGATAAATATGGAAGAAGTAAAAAAGGTTAAATATTCTTATGATCAGTTGCATGACTTAGTAAAACAAATTGCAGACGAAATTACTAATAGTGGAATTCAAATTGATCTTGTAATCGGAATTGCAACTGGTGGCTGGATTCCAGCAAGAATCTTGAGAACCTTTCTCCCGCATGATGGAAGATTCCCCAAACCACTTTACTCAATAGGAATTATTAATTACGATAGCGAAGATACTTTATTAGATGACCCTACAATCGTTCAGGATCTACCAGTAAATATTGGTTTCCAAAATAAGAGTGTTCTTCTAGTTGATGAGGTTGCAGATTCGGGTGGAACATTCGTTAAAGCAAAAGAATATATTGAAGCATTATCTCCAAAAAGTTTACATACAGCAGTTATTCACTTAAAAAATAAAAGTAAATTTATCCCTGATTTCGTAGGTGAAAATGCCGGGAATAACTGGATAGTTTACCCATGGGATGTGAGGTAATGATCAGGAATTAATAATTAGGGATTAGGAATTTGAAATGAAAAATAATGTTATAAAAGTATCAGATATTGTTGCTCATATACACAAAATAGCCAACCCATC
>DAOUTP010000317.1 GCA_030626645.1 Candidatus Cloacimonadota bacterium | reverse complement strand
GGCTTAACTCCCACCGGTGAGAAAATGCGTCGCTTGATGCATTATGGACAAATATTCCAATCTCACGTTTTGCATTTCTTTCATCTTGCTTCACCTGATCTGCTGTTTGGAATTGATGGTGATCCTGCACTAAGAAATGTGATAGGAATTGCGATCAAACACAAAGAACTTGCTGTGCAAGCTGTGATGATGAGAAAATACGGACAAGAGGTCATCAAAGTAACGGCAGGAAAAAAAATTCATGGAACCGGTGCAATTCCGGGTGGAATTAATAAACATCTTACACAAGCAGAAAAGGATTTTTTACTGAATGGTGATGATCCAATGAACATAGATAAAATGATTGATTGGTCTCTGAGTGCATTAGATTTCTTCAAAGGATATCATGCACAGAATAAAGATCTGATCGATAAATTTGCTTCCTTCCCTTCAAATCATGTAAGTCTGGTTAGAAAAGATGGAGCGATGGATCTTTATCATGGTGTCTTACGAGGAATTGATGCAAACGGAAAGAAGATATTGAATGATGTTGATTATCAAAATTATCTGGAATATATTGATGAAGAAGTAAAATCATGGAGCTATATGAAGTTCCCATATCTCAGATCAATTGGTAAAAAGAATGGTTGGTACCGTGTAGGTCCGTTAGCACGTATGAATACTTGTGATTTTATCCCTTCACCATTAGCTCAAAAAGAATTTGAGATATTCCAAGCTTATACAAACGGCAAGCCGAACGGAATGAGTATGCATATGCATTGGGCACGACTTATCGAGATCCTACATAGTGCTGAAATGATGAAAGAACTTCTTAATGATCCTGATCTTATGAGCGGTGAACGAGTGGTAAAAGGAACAAAAGGAAGAGAAGGTGTTGGACTTCTGGAAGCTCCTCGTGGAACTTTATTCCATCATTATCGCATTAATGATAATGATCAGATCGAAATGGCAAACTTGATAGTTTCTACAACAAACAATAATATACCGATGAATATGGCGGTGAATTTAGCTGCTAAACAATTCATGAATGGACAAACAGAGATCACAGAACCAATGATGAACGCCGTAGAAGTTGCTATTCGTGCTTATGATCCATGCCTTAGCTGTGCAACTCATGCTCTTGGTAAAATGCCTTTAGAAGCTATCGTACTCGATGTAAATGGTAATGAATTAGATAGAAAACTTAAGAATGGATAAAACGATTCTATTTTATGGTTACGGCAATCCCGGGAGACAAGATGATGCTCTCGGGATTCGCTTTATTGAGTTAATGGAAACTTGGATTAAGGAAAATGATATCCAGAATATTTCCTTTGATTCAAATTATCAATTGAACATTGAGGATGCCGATACAATTTCTGAACATGACATTGTATTCTTTGTAGATGCATCAATGGAGCAGCTTGAAAGTTTTGAAATTTCTGAAGTGGAACATAGTAATGCACAAGTAGAATTTACAATGCATGCCATTTCACCAGGTGTTGTTCTTAGTCTTTGTCAGCAAATATATAAGAAAGTTCCACAAACATATTTAATCCATATAAAAGGCTATAAGTGGGAATTGGAATTTGATAAAGGTTTAACAAAAAAAGCAGAAAAAAACCTAAATGATGCACTTGAGTTTATTCAAGGAAAAATGCCTGAGATTGTAAAAGGAACAATTACAATTTAATTTTGCATGAAATTGTTTTATATTGGCAGATCATTGATCTGCCTTTTTTTCTAAATCAATTAAATGTTCATTCTGCTTCCATAACATTGGATTTTTGTAAATGTAATCTGATATCCTGCACAATTCATCATCGTTGCGAATGATATGGTCGTAGAATGATTTTTGCCATGTAAATTTATATTTTGATTTTTGATTAATATATTTTGATGAAAATGTTTTAAATCCACGCACAATTTCTGATAACCCATACGTAGGGAATGGTTTTAAACCATTCCCTTTATTGATTGTTGGTTCCGCCCGAAATGGTTTCAAACCATTCCTATTTTTAATTGTTGGTTCATTTTGGAACGGTTTGAAACCGTTCCCTACAATTTCGATAATTCCATGAATGTGGTTCGGCATTATGATAAATGTATGTAATTTGCAATTATGGTAATGGTTGTGTAAATCCAACCAACATTCCTGCACAATCTGTCCTGCACCATTCAATTCCATTTTGGCATTCTGCACACGACCAAAATATTCCAACATTCCTTTTGTGCAGATGGTCACAAAATAATACCCGGGTGT
>DAOUTP010000008.1 GCA_030626645.1 Candidatus Cloacimonadota bacterium | reverse complement strand
GCCAGTGATACAATTCCATCGCTGTTCTTTAAATATGAAGTAGGATAAAAATTGTATGATTGACCCACACCGGAGAAATGCGGATAATAATATCCATCGAATTGATCACCAACACATTCTTGAATGATCACAGCCATTTTTTCTTCTTCAAGTTTATAATTGATGCTCTCCAGATAATTCCTTGCTGATTTTAAAAACACAGATGCAAAGACTAATTTAATTGCATTTTCCATTTGTGTTAGACGGATATTGTTATCTTCATTATTATTGGGGAGCATAAATGTATCATAAATTCCAGCAAATGGTTGTGATTGTGAATCTTCTAATAGTCCAGATGAACGAACAGCAATAGGATAATCTACTTTCTCTGTAAATTCTATAAGAATTTCATTTAACTCAGAAGACAGTTTACCTTTAACAAAAAATTTTTTTATCTCCAGATCACTTTTCTCAACCAACCATGAGCCAATTTTATTCTTTTCCAGAAATTGGTCATATTCACTGGTTCCAATAATAAAAGTTTTAGGAATTTTTATACTTACATCTTTAAACTTTTGTTCAATATCCATCGAAACAAAAAGGGAGTTTAAAAATGCCAATCCTCGACCCTTACCACCAAGAGAGCCTTCAGCAAGCCTAATTATCCCCTCTTCAATGTTTAATGAGTTTTTATCAAAAAGTAGAATTTTCCCTCGTGTTCTTACATGCTTAACCTCTTTAAAAATATCAATTAAGGTCTTCCTGAAATTTCTGATCTCATTAAAATCTTCAACATTAATTGTTTTCAATCGTTTAGAAATAAGAAATTCACCATGGGCAATTAACCAGGCAGAAAAATGGTTATGTTCACTGTGGAATGTTAAAGACTCATCAGGTATTGATTTTAATTTCTCACTAAATGAATCCAGAGAATTTGCACGATCAAGTTCAATTCCATTTTTATCTCTAAAAATGAAATCACCAAAACCCAAGTTTTCCAAAACGAATTTTTGCAGATCATGAAGAAGAGTTTTAGAATTTTTATTAAGGAAACTAACTCCTAGATCTTCTGCATCTTTTTTGTTTTCCAATTCTGAAGATTGCAGCAATATTGGACATTCAACATTGTGCATCTGCATATGCCGTATAAGCTTAATCCCTGCCTTAGGGTGTATCTTGCCCTGGTAATTATATCTAATATCAGAAATTATCGCTATTACATAATCCTTGTATTCTTCAAAAGTATTTATTGCTTCTTCAAATGAGTGACAAAGTAATACTTTGGGTCGACCCCGCATTCTATATCGCTTATTAATATCATTAAGTTCTTCACCTATAAGTCGTTGTGTTTGTTTAAGAATCTCTGAATAAAGTAATGGATGGAACATAGAATAGTAATGAATGGAATCCTCAACCAATAATACGACCCGAACATTTCCAATTTCAGTATCATTTTTCACATTCAATTTATCTTCCACATATTTTATCATCGTAAGAAATATTTTACTGTCACCATTCCAACTAAAAACGTTATCAATATATTTCATCTCTTCGCTTTCTTTATCTATCAGTCCCACATCATTAGAAACATTTAGAAGAAGAAGTATTGGTAGATCAGGATATTTTTTCTTTATCTTTTTACTCAGTTTAAATGGACTGATCTCGCCTATTCGCATCATAGTTATAACGAGATCGAAATTTCTTGTTTTAAGAAGTTCCAAGGCCTGAACTCCGGTCGGAACACTGGTTATTCTGGGAGCTGTACTTAAGTTAAGCTGCATATATTCACCATGGATCTGTTCCGAAAGTCGTCCATCCTGCTCAAAAATATAGGCATCGTAGAACGTGGAGACAAGCAAAATCTCATTTACTTTTTTCTTCATCATTTCATGGAAATTATCTTCACCAAATTTAAATTTGTTGTAATAATAATTCAATTCTTTAAGATTCATATTGCCTCTAATATTTTTTTGTTAAAAGGATTTTCTAATTTAGTTAAGTCAAGTCATTATTATGATAATATATCATAAAATTTGAAATACTAATTTTGTTATGATACACTACATCACCTTTTTCTTGACATCATTTCCCATTATTAGCTTTAAATATTCATGTTTATTAAATTTTGAGGACTATATGAAAAAGATATTATTATTTGTTTTTATATTATATTCGTTTAATGTTGTAGCATCTGAAATTGATTGGAATACAACTGAGATAACTTCTCAGAATCATTTTTCTTTTTTGGAAGAAAGGTTTGATGATCGTGTATACTTTCCTTCAATGGTGAGACGTAAAAATTACACTCAATTTAAACTGGCTACATCATCATTATCTAATTTTAAAAATGCCACAATGAACTTTTTCTCTAATGAAGATATTCCTTCACATTTTCTGCAAATACATACTCCTATTAAATATAAGGACAAGCCTTTTGCACATATTATTCGTCGCAATGATTTACCTTTGAATTCATATTTATACTTTGATTTGTTTACTGGTGCTGATTACTTTTCAAATATATTACAAGAGAACAAATACTCTTTCGTTTACTATGGAACTAAGTTATTTGCAAATATTGATAATACCCTTTTTATAGACGGTTATTGGTGGACGGGACATTTTACAGGTGATGAAGATTTATTTAAAACATCTCCTATAAACGATAGCTGGTCACAAAAATCTGATGATAATGTGCAAACATCGATCGATAACGTTAGTGGTAAAATCGTATATAAGAAGAGATATGGTTCTCTAATTATCGGACGAGGAACACACGTTATTGGGAATAACATTGGTGGAAGTGTGATCCTAAATGATGCCTGTAACGACTATGGCTATTTCAGCGGGAAACTGGATTTTAACAAATTCTCTATTTCATTAATGCATGGAACTCTGATACCGGACAGTACTAATGTGAATGAGCTTGGTGAACCGATCTACAAAGATTATAATGATAAATACATAGCAGTTAAAAAATTGGATTGGAAACCTAATTCTAAATTTCATTTCTTTGCTGGAGAGGAAGTAATATATGGCGGCAGAAGTATTGACCCAAGTTATCTTCTTCCTCAAACTTTCCTGCGCGCCACTGAACATAATTTGCGTGATAGAGATAACGTACTCATATTTGCTGGAATGAATATGAAGCCTTTATCTCAAAATACTTTCTATGTAAACTTTATTTTTGATGAATTAAGCAGAAGTAAGATATTCACAGACTGGTGGGGTAATAAATATGCAGTTCAATTAGGAAATTCATATTTAATCAACAAGAATAATGATACACGGATCACAATTGAATTCACAGCTATTCGACCATGGTTATATACACATAAGATATTGCACAACAAATATTCACATGATGGGATCGGACTTGGCTTCCCGGATGGTAGCAATCTTCTTCAGATTGCGGGAGAATTTAACTTTGGTTTACTAAAATGCTTATCAGCAAACATCCATAGTTCATTTACAAAACAAGGAAGTTTGGGAAATGATTTCGGTATAAATTATGAAACCAGACCAGATGATACAGCAAACTGGCTTGAAGGAGACAAAACTGAAGAGATTGAGATAAGAATAATTCTAAAATGGCAGCCTTTAACACATCATCGTGTATTATTCGGTCATTCAATTTCGAAAATTGACAGCAACATCCTTGAGCATCAATTAAGTATAAGTTACCAGGCATCATATTAATATGGATCCATTTGTATTCATCTTTTCTTTGTTTCTCATTATTCTTGGAATGGGAATTTTACGTTCATGGAAAGTAACAGAAGTTAATGAAATGAACTATTCAATAATTATCGCCTGCCGAAACGAAGAGAAGAATCTTCCAAAACTATTTAGTTCAATGATAAATCTGGGTTATCCGAATGAGAAGTTCGAGATCATAATAGTTGATGATGCCTCGAGCGATAATTCTTCAAACTTGATCAAAGCCTTTTGTGATAAACAATTAAATGCAAGTTCTTTTCATTTAAAAGAAAAAAGTAAAGAATATCTTGGGAAAAAAGCCGCTCTAAAACTTGCAGCAGAGAATGCTAAATATGAAATCCTGCTGTTTACAGATGCCGACTGCTTCCCACAAAATGACTGGGTAAGCTCCTATAATAATTATTTCACAGATAAAACAGGTTTTGTAGTCGGGAGCTATGAAGAAAGCAATGCGGGAAGCTTTAGAAGATTTTGCAATCAAATGTCCTCAGCGGTCTTTGCTTGCACGATCGGACTGGGATTTCCTTTCAGTGCAGCCGGTGGCAATATGGCAGTTCGAAAGAAAGCATTTGAGCAGGTAGGGGGTTATGAAAAGATCAAGCAGAATATTGCCGGAGATGATAAACAACTCTTGAATCTGATTAAAAAAACTGACTGGGAAATAAGATATAATCCGGAACAATTCGTTTTAACGGAAGTAGACCATCTTAACTCACATTATAGAGATAAAAGGAAATACGGGAAATTTAGGATGTCGTCTCCCCTATTTCAATTCTTTTCCATCTTAATATTTCTATTCTATTTGTATCTTCCTTATAAAATATTTATAGTTAAGGAGTGGCAGAGTTTCTTAAGTTATTTTCTTGGGGCAATTTTATTCTGGTCTGCTAATATCATAAAGCATAAATATGAATTTCATCTAACAGATATTTTATTCATTGCTGTTTATCCTTATTACGTAATTTATTACTCAATCGTGGGATTAAGAGGGAATTGGATATGGAAAAATTAATTAGAAATCGTTATTTTTATTTCATCAAGATCATCATAACATCAGTTATTCTCTATTTTATTTTTCGAAAGATCAATTTCCACCAATTATATATTTCATTCATAGAATTAAAACTTTCTTCTATATTATTGATTATATTTACAGCAGGAATAAAAATATTTATTGAATACCTTAATTGGGGTTCTTATCTTAAGATCAATCCAGAATACAATCCAAAAAAATCTGAGATATTTAGTTCGCACATGATCGGTCATGCGTTGCGGTTTTTAATTCCCGGTGGTCATGCAGTTGTTGGAAAAATGTTTTATGTGAATAATGAAAAAAAATTATCATTCATGTCTGTAGGCATTGAGAAATTCTTTCAGATATGGATAAATCTTTTGTCTGCCAGCTTTGCTGCGGTTTTTTATTTTAGAAGTAAATTCATTTTGCCTACAATCTTAGCATTTGTTTTTATTATTTTCCTTCCATTTATAATCTATCTTTTAAAACATCTTGATAGAAAAAATAATTTTACTAAGTATTTTAAACAATATTTGAAGATCATTCCCAGAATTTTTATTATGCAGATTGTTTATATGTCCCTTACAATTTTTCAATATTTTATTTTACTAAATAATTTTCTACATTTCCATATCTTTTCAGCAATTGTTTCCGTTCCATTAATATTATTTTCTAATCTTATTCCTATAACTTATGCAGGTTTAGGTTTGCGGGAAAAATTTGCAATTGAGGTGCTCTCGAAATATGGCATCTCGTCGGAAACAGCAATAACAGTTTCTTTAACCGTATTTATTTTTAATGTCCTATTACCATCATTAATTGGATTGTATTTTATTATTAGAAGCAAGCGCAAAGTAAAATTGGATTTTTCACTTTCTAAAACTTCACAAAAATAATTATTCTGTAAATTTGATTTTAAGGGCTTTTTAGTTTTTATGTTTAAATCCTGTTTCTCTTGTTAATCCTGTCTTTAATTTTAAACCTTTGTTTCTTCAATTTTGATCTTTACTCCTTCCAGACAATTCCTGCAAATCGGTATCTGTTTTCTATCTTTTAGTATCTGGTTTCTTACTTTCATTATATTCTGATTTTTCCAAAGCTGAGTTAAAGTCGAATCTTTCACGTTTCCAACTTTGAAATCTCCGTCTTTATCAAAACAGCAGATCGCAACTTCCCCATTCCAATTAACGACAGCATTGGTCCAGATGCGGCGGCAACGGTTTTTAATGCCGAATTTCAATTCGAAATTATTACCATTAACTTTATATCTTCTATATTTAGGATTTTCGGGTAGAAAAGTTTGTACATCTTCTTTTGAATATATCTGAACACTCTTTAATTCAAGATTATCTACTCCAAGTTCTTTTGAGAGCTGCTGAATTTCTTCAATTTCGTGTTCGTTATGCTTCATTACTAAAAACTGCCAGCGAAGTAGTGGATTTGTTCTATTCAATTTTTTCTTAGCTGCTACGATCTCTTTAACGCCTTTAATTACTTTATCCAATTTTCCGTTAACTCGATATTTATTATAAGTTTCCTGTGTTGTTCCATCTAATGAAACTATCATTGAATCCAGCCCTGAATTCACAACTTCTTCTGCATTGTAATCTATATTCCCATTTGTTGAAACAAGTGTAAACAAATCTCTATCTGAAGCATACTTGACCATCTTGGAAAAATCTTTATTCAAATATGGTTCACCCTGGTTCCATAGTACGACCATGAAAGCAGTTTTTTCTATATAATCAATGATTTTTTTAAAAACATCAAAACTCATGTAGCCTTTTACCCTCTTCAACGTTCCATTTCCAGAAGGACATAATGGGCACTGTAAATTGCAAATATTGGTTGGTTCGATCATTACAATTGGTGGAGAACCCCAATATATTGCTCGTTTAGTTACAAGTGATACATAATAGGATAAATATACTATAATTGCATTAAGTAATCTGTTTAACCTAAAACTCTTTTTCAACAGCCTAATATTTTCATTTAACATTATTCTTCCCTTAAAAGACTTTTGTAAAAGTTAGATTTCATTGTCAAATGATTATATAAATTCAATTATAAAAAAAGTAAATGGTTTTACAGAATCAAAAAAACCCCGCATTTCTGTGGGGTTTTGTACTAATTTTTATACAACTTAGAACTGATATCCTAATTGTAATGTTAATGTATCTGCATTAAGGTCATTTTCCACAATAACTGAACCATTACCGAATAAATCATAATTTTCTTCTGAATACATTTTGTACTCAAGCTTTAGAACTGAATTATGGGTAGGCATCATATTCAAACCGAAGAACATTACATTCTCTTCCATTTCAGCATAAGTAAAGTATCCAACATATGGTACTGGCTTGATCCAGAAAGGAAGACCAGGAACGTAACTAGTTACTAAATAGATGTTCATGTCATCTGCAACTTCATCTTCAACATCATCATAATTTTGTTTATTAAGAAGTTGGAAGTTGAAATTAACCATTTCGGCAGCTGTATAACCTAAGTCAAAAGCCCAATCCATCATTCCATCAGCATCTGGCTCTACTCCTCGCATTATAAGACCAGCACCAATATCCGCACCTGCAACGTTGTAATCTAAACGAAGTCCATAATCAGCATAATCATAACCACCAGCAGCAGATGTATTAACGTCTAATGTGAAAAGCTGCCATCCCAAACCACTTACATTACCGTCTAATTTGATCATCCAATCGTTTTCTGGATTAATAAAACCCCAGCAACCACCTTCAATTATATTAAGGTTTGCAAATGAAGAAGGATTTAATTGCTTTACTAACGGTACTGCAGTTTTACCAACAAGAATATTCACCATTGGATGAAGAGTGAATTTCTTGAACATGTGATTAATTGTCCAAGGGTCAACATACGGACCGGCAGTATTATCATAGTTAAAGTGGAACCCATAATCAGCTCCCCAGAATCCAATACCTGCATAACCTTTAACTAGTCCGCCACCTTCATCTGCTGCATCAGCATATCCAATAATGGGATATGTCATGTCTGCTTCACCTGAAGCGCCAGCAAACAGACTTGCTACGAATACTAAACTAACTACTAATAGAATAATTTTTTTCATTTTTTTCTCCCTAGATTTTTTTTTCACACACATTAGTTAAAATTAATTAACTAAACTTCTTTGCGATAGTAACACTCATTTTAAAATTATCACATTCTATTCTTATATTAATGAACATGCCTAAATGAATTTTATTCAATAATTGTGTCAAGATATTTTTGTAAAATATATCTTATCTAGTTGTATTATAATAAGTTAAATATTAATATACCATATTTATATAAGCTGATTACACATTCATATATGTTTGTATCTCAACAAGTTACCTGTCTTCATAGTTTTTATTTTTTATTCACATTTCTTACAATTGGAAGAAAAATAGTCTCAAGAGGCTTGGTCATTATATTCCCACTACTATCCTTTGCATGCAAAGTGAATTTATATGAAGAATAGTTATTTAATCTATGTTTTGAACTTAGAATGTAGTGTTTTGAGTCCTTATTAAGGATAACAATGTCCTCAATATTTCCGGTTTCTACTTCGATTAATTTTGTTTCAATATCTTCTACCAGTATAATTTCAGAGAATAAAACAGAAATTTTTGGCAGAAAAGAATCTACTGAAGAACCTGTTCTTGGATATGAAGAAATTACTTCTGGTGGAATTGTATCCTGCAGCATTGTTCCATCAAATATCAGTGAACTTTCTGAAGTGATGTTATCTTTGAAATCTAAAATATCACTAATTTGAATTTTATACTTTAGCGTATCTAATAATGTTGTAAGAAGTGATAATTCATCATTATCAAGATAATGAGCAACAATTTTCACTTCTGTCTCCAATGAGTCAGCTGTAGATATTGCTATTTCAGAAAAAGAACTAATTGGTTCAGAAAATATTACATCAATACTATTGTTGCAGATTATATTAATAGATTTAAGGTTCGGTTTTATGGTATCTGCATAAGCGAGATGAATATTCATAGTTGACGAATTTGCCGGATCAATTGAGTTCTGAAAATACGGTTCACTATCATAATCATATTTTTCATTTGTATTTTTATCAATATATGTTCGAATAATGTGCTCAATATTATTTAGATCTTCAACTATGTATGCATCTCCAAAGGCTACCTGTGAAAAGATCTCGATTGAATCTGCTGTTAAGATCGTCATTTGAATTGGCTTGCTTTTGTCTTCAATTTCCTCATAAATAAAATTACCAGAAATACGATTTGCATTTAGTTTCCCACTTACAAAAATAAATGAACTGCTTGTATTTAGGAAATTTCCATGTTCACCTTTTATCTTCTTAGAGAAATTGAAGTAGTAATTTGTGTTTTTCTCTAGTTCCTCAAGGATTTTAATAGTTAAAATATTTCCATCCCAACTGTATTTCTTTTTTAAAATCGGAGGATAGATATAGATACCACTTAATATTGTATTTCGCTCGATAGGTTTTGAAAATATAACTTCAATATTTGAATCAGAAATATCACTGTACTCTTCGGGGATAACAGAAACTATCTCTGGTTGTATGGTATCTTTTTTTCCACCTGTTGGATTTTTTTTATGACCACAAGAAATCAACCCTGCTGTAATTAATAAGATAAGAAACGATTTAATTAAATATTTTATATATTTATTCATTATTAAGATGATTGAATTTTCCATTTTTAAGGAAGAATACGGTTTGCTGAATAACTTCATCATTATATTTGATTGTCAGATGTGTACTTGGTACTACCATAAAATCTTTCATTTCAATGAGTTTCGTATTATCTACTGCAACACGACCATCATCCTCACCAGGGATCAATTTAGAAAAATATGGATTAGAACTTTTATTTCCAGCAATAATTCCAATTTCGGGTACAATTTGTTTAAGTTCTAGTAAAATATTAGAATCCGTTGTCAGTTCTTTCCCCACATCACCAACTAATATTTTATAGAATGAACTCTCTTGAAAATGATCTGCTACTTCTGATCCATGATTTGGTGGACTCAACATAACGATTCGGCTTCCCATGGGAAGATCATTTGCTTGAAGATAGTATCTTACAATAAGCCCACCCATTGAGTGTGTAACAAAATGTATCTTCTCAAACCCGATCTTCTCATATTGTTCAATAACTTTTGATAATTTCTTCTCAGCCAAAGATTCAATAGTTTCTCCAGTTGTGAAATAACCAATGTTCTTAGTTGTATATCCTTCATCTTTCAGTGCATTTTCTAATTTTAACATTGAAAGTTTAACATCACCTAAACCATGTAATAAAATCACACTTTCGTTAATAATTTCTGCATTTAAATTGTGTGATACCAAATTCAAAGTGAGCAAGACAGCAATAATTATATTTCGCACTATTCTGTTACCGAATATCTTCTTTTAAAAGCATTACTTAATGTTAGTGAACTTGTGTATTCGATATCCCCACCAAATGGCAATCCAGTAGACAATCTGGTGATTTTAATTCCTTTTTCTTCAAATTGTGATGCCAGATAGTTAATTGTACTTTCACCCTCAGCAGAAGGATTTAATGCTAAAATTATTTCATTGATCTCACCGGAATTAATTATTGTCTCTAATTTTGGGAAATTTATCTCTTCCGGACCAATTCCATCAAGTGGTGAAAGCAGCTCGTTCAAAACAAAATATCTGCCTTTAAACTCATGAAGAGCCTCTATCAAGTAAGCGTCTTGTGTGTTTTCTACAACGCAGATAACGTTAGACATTCTTGTAGCATCACTGCAAAATTTACAAGGCTCCATTTCCGATAGCATATTACAAATTGAACAATTATTATAGCTTTGAACAGCATCTTTGATAGAATCAGCTAATTTTAATGCTACTGCCTTTTCTTTACTTATTAGATGTATTGCCAAACGTTGTGCAGTTTTAGAGCCAATTCCGGGAAGTTTCTTCAAATTATTTACAAGGTCTTCTAAAAAGCCATTAAACATTATATTTCACCTTACGGGTTTTGCATAGCGAGCTCTTCTCAATTTTCAATATTAAATTATCTAAAACATTCCAGGTATTTTTAGACCACCGGTAAGTTTTCCCATCTCCTCTTCGCTTGATTTTGCAATTTTATCATGAGCTTCATTAACAGCTGCAATTATAAGATCTTCAAGCATTTCAATATCTTCCGGATCTACTACCTCTTTATCAATATTCAAAGAAACAAGTTGATTTTTACCATTCATTTGAACCTTAACCATTCCACCACCGGAAGTTCCCTCTACAATCTTATTTGCAAGCTCTTCTTGAGCTTTCATCATTTCATCTTGCATTTTTTTAGCTTGCTTCATCAAATCTTTCATTCCTTTATTCCCACCTGGAAACATATTTAATCCTCCATATTTATCTAATATCAATCAACAAATTCATCGCTGCTGTTAAAGTCAAATTATTATTCATTAATATCCAGTTCTAAAGCCAGTTGATATATTCTGTTCTTTTGTTCATCTGTCTCTTTTGTAACTAATTTAACTGCAGTTTTCTTTGTTTCACCATTTTTAATTAATTTACTTAGTTTATCTTTTAATTCACTGTCACTAATAATGCTTTTGAGGGAGCCTTCCACAATGATCACAAACTCTCCTTTTTCTACAATTTGTTCAGGTTCCTCAATAATATTCTTCAAAGTTGTGCGATAAAATGTTTCATAAATCTTGGAAATTTCTCGAACAATTGCTATTTTACGATCTCCTAGATAATCGAATAATTTCTGGAAGAATTTTTGCAATTTATGAGGCGCTTCATAAAAAATAAGTGTATTTTCATTATTCTTAATATTTTCTAATAATCCATCTCTTGTTTTATTTTTTTCGGGTAGGAAACCAATGAATTGAAATCTCTCGCAATTCAAACCTGATGCAACCAAAGCAGGGATAAAAGCTGTTGCTCCAGGCAATACTTCTATTTGTAAATCATTGATGATAGCTTCCTTTATTATAATACTGGATGGATCAGATATTCCCGGAGTTCCGGCATCTGAGATAATTGCAATATCCTCACCATTTTGTAATTTGCTAATCAATTGAACTACACGCTTACGTTCATTGAACTTATGATAGCTTATCATTGGAGTTTCAATATTATAATGATTCAATAATTTCTTTGAATTCCGTGTATCTTCAGCACCGATGATTGATACTTTCTTTAGAACATCAACAGCTCTGAATGTAATATCGGCAAGATTGCCGATCGGAGTTGGAACAATATATAGAATTCCGATTTTCTTCATTCAATTTCCTGTTTTCATAAAGAAAGGAAGCCCCAATTGTCAGGGGCTTCCAATTTAACAATAGTTATAATTAACTAAATTACTTCATCCATTCTGCAAAAGTATCAGGTGTACTTGGAACAATAATTTCACCAGAGATAATCTTAGCTGTGAGATCCTCAACTTCTTCCAATATCTCTGCAGGAACAAGTTTATAAGATGTAGGAGCGATTCCAACTCCACCTTCTTTTAAACCGTAAACAACGGTTGTTCCACCAGGGAATTCATCTTTAACTAAAAGAGCAGCAACATTAAAAATTGCATTATCAACTCTTTTCATAGCTGAGGTGATAACATGGTCAGGAGCTAGAGAATTTTGATCTCTATCAACACCAATAGCAAATTTATCCTGCTCTTTTGCGGCTTCAATAACGCCATCACCAACACCACCGGAAGCATGATAAACAATATCAGCACCTTTCCCGTACATTTGATTTGCAATAGCTTTACCTTTTGCAGCATCTGTGAAAGAATCTGCATATTGTGCATAGATCTCAGCATCAGGATTTGCTAATTTCACACCAGCTTTGAAACCATATTCAAATTTTTCGATAAGTGGGAATTTCATTCCACCGACAAATCCTACTTTATTAGTTTTTGTCATTTTACCTGCGATGTATCCAACCAGGAATGATGGTTCTTGCTCTTTAAAAACAACTCCGACTACATTAGCAGGAGTTTCGTCACCATATGCATAATCAATGATAGCATAATTTTGATCTGGATTTTCCAGAGCTTTTTCTTTAATTGTATCACCCATTTTGAAACCGATACCCCAGATCAAATTATTTCCGGCATCAAGCAAAGTTTCCATATTTGGTGAATAATCCGCATCTTGAGTCGACTCAAGATAACTTACAGCGATAGCGAATTCTTTCTCAGCTCTTGTTAATCCTTCCCAGGCTGACTGATTGAATGATTGATCATTAATTCCACCAACATCGGTTACCATTGCAATTTTAATACCCGATTCCTTTTTTACCTGCCCACAACTAAAGATAGACATCACGAATAGCACAAGAACAAAAATCGTAATAATTCTTTTTAACATTTGCATCTCCTTTCCTATTTTTTTAAGCTACTAACCAAGTAGCATTTTTACCTTTTACAAAAGACATTTATTCTGCTTTTAATGTCAAGCGATAAACATTAATATTTACTTTCCTTCTCATATGGAATACCATCAGCCGATGGTGCAGAAGATTTCCCTACGAAACCTATTAGTACAACAATTGTAATCACATATGGCAACATACTAATTAATTGTGTGGGAATATTAATATCAAATTGTCCCAGGTAGACGGCCAAGCCCTGCGCACCTCCAAATAGAAGACATGCCAGCATAGCACCCTGTGGTTTCCATTTCCCAAATATCATTGCTGCCAGTGCTATAAAACCATGTCCTGATATTAAAGTAGGTCTGAAATTCGATACGATGGCTAAACTCATAGCTGCTCCACCAAATCCTGCAAAAACACCTGACATAATTACAGCAAAATACCTAATTCCCATAACGTTTATTCCTAATGTATCAGCTGCTGTAGGATGTTCACCAACAGATCTTAATCTTAATCCATATTTTGTTTTGTACAGGAAGAACCAGATCAATAAAACCATGATAAATGCCAAATAAACCGTTGCGTATTGATTATCGAAAATTGTATTCAAGATTGATCCATCTGGAAATACTCCATTTAGAGGTCTTGGCATTTTGTTATCAAGTTGAATGGATTTTGTCATAGTAGCACCTTCAAAGAATATACGACTTAGGAATAGAGCAATACCTATCCCCAGAAAATTAATAGCAATCCCGGAAACAACTTGATTAGCACCGAATGTGACACTTGCAAATGCATGAAGAAGCCCAAATAAACCACCAGCAACTCCTGCACCGATAAAAGCGATCCATGGATTTCCTACATAATACCCTATAGCTGCTCCAATAAAAGCTCCAATAACCATCATCCCTTCCAATCCAATATTGATCACACCTGAATTTTCAGATAAAACTCCCCCAAGGGATGTATAAATAAGGGGTGTTGAATACATTAAAGTTGTTCCTAAGATCAGTGCAAGATTACTCAATATTGTTTCTATCATTTTGTACCCCCCTTTTTACTTTTTCTTGTTAAAATCAATTTAATTAGTTTTGGGATCGAGATAAAAAATACTATGGAACCAATTACAATACTTACAACTTCAGAAGGTGCTTGCATAAAAGGTTGTATCTTTGCACCTCCGTACTTCAAAGCTCCGAATAATAATCCTGCCAATATGCAACCCATAGCATTACTATTGGCTATCAATGCAACAGCAATTCCATCGAAACCATAACCTTCCATTGCCGCTATTAATGTTACTTTATGAGAAACACCAACGACCTGTAGAGCTCCAGCTAAGCCTGCCAATGCACCTGCAATAAACATGGATATTATCATATTCTTATTTACATTTATACCACCATATTCAGCTGCAAATTTATTAAATCCCACTGCACGTAATCTAAAACCAAGAGCAGTTTTATTAAGTATGAACCAAACTAGAACTGCCATTAAAATAGCAATTACGAACCCCCAGTTCATTGGTGTTCTTAAAAGGTCTTTCCAGAATGGATGCTGCAATAACCATTCACGACCTGCTTCAGATTGTTTCCAGGTTTTTAAGATCATCATATTTGCAGTTGGTTGGATAGAGTAAGAAGTTTCTCCTCCCGGTTTTTGGAAACCCTTTGTATAGATAAGAAAATTTTGGAAATATAGAGCAACCCAATTAAGCATAATTGTTGATATTACTTCATGTACTCCAAATTTAGCTTTAAAAAATCCAGCAAGTCCACCCCATATCCCTGCTGCAAGAACAGCTGAAATTATTACAACCGGAATATGTATTAATAATGGTAAATGTAAGAAATAACCAGCTGCAGTTGCAGCAACTGAACCGATAATGAATTGTCCTTCGGCACCAATATTAAATAAGCCTGTTTTAAAGGCAAATGCTATTGAAAGTCCGGTTAAGATCAAAGGAGTAGCACGGATTATTGTATAAGAAATATAACTTGGCTTAGCGAAGATACCTTGTAGCATTATCCAATATGCTCGGAAGGGATTGAATCCGGCAACTGCAAGAAAAAGTGCACCAACAACAAGGCCGAGAAAAATTGATATTAAAGTGAATCCAACAGTTTTTTCTGTGGCAAAAATATAAAGCGCTCTTCTTAGTTCTTTCATTTTTAGTTTCATTTGCTGCCTCCGCCTGCCATCATCAGTCCTAGCTTTTCGACTTCAGCATCTTTTGCATCTACAATTCCTACGATTTTTCCTTCATAAATCACTGCAATTCTATCCGATACATTCATAATTTCATCCAGTTCAAAAGAGATCAAGAAAACTGCTTTATCATTATCTCGTTGATCAATTAACGATTTATGAACAAATTCAATGGCTCCAACATCGAGACCTCTGGTTGGTTGAGCGGCTATAAGGAGATCCGGATCATTGGAAACTTCTCTGGCAATAATCACTTTCTGTTGATTACCACCGGAAAGAGTTCTTGCCATCTTGGATTCTTCTTTGGGACGAACATCAAATTTATCTATCAACTCCTTTGCATAAACTCTAATATTGTTATAATTAAGAATTCCTTTTCTTGCAAATGGATTTTTATAGTAATTCTCTAAGATTGTATTTTCTGAAATATCAAAATCCAGTACCAAACCACGTTTCTGTCTATCTTCAGGGATATGAGAGATCTTTTTGTTTATTACTTGGAAAGGAGTATTATTTGTAATATTATTATCATTTATCTTAATCTCACCCGATTCAACTTTTCTAAGACCTGTGATTGCTTCCAGTAATTCGGTTTGCCCGTTTCCATCAATTCCGGCTAAACCAAGTATCTCACCCTTTTTTATTGAAATATTAAGTTTATCTACTGCTACAATATCACGGTTATCTTTAACTACAAGATCCTTTATCGAAAATATTTCATCACCTGCTACTTTGACTTTTTTATCAACAACAAAACTCACTTCCCTTCCAACCATTTTTGAAGCTAATCCTTCTTCATTAGTTTCAGGAACTACAACTGTATCAATATGCTTTCCCCGTCTTATGATCAAACAAAAATCAGCAGCATCTATTATTTCCTTCAATTTATGACTTATAAGAATAATTGATTTTCCTTCTTTAGTAAGATTCTTGATTATCTGGATTAGTTCAACTATCTCTTGCGGTGTGAGAACTGCTGTTGGCTCGTCGAGAATTAATATTTCAGCTCCACGATACAGTGCTTTCAGTATTTCAACCCTCTGCTGCATTCCAACAGAAATATCCTCGATCTTAGCATTCGGATCTACATAAAGCCCATAGCGTTCAGAAATTTCTTTTACATCCTTAAGTGCCTTTTTCATATTAAGTACACTCATTTTGGATACTGGTTCCTGACCTAATATGATATTCTGGGTTACTGTAAACGGTTTCACAAGCATAAAATGCTGGTGAACCATCCCTATCCCATGCTCTATGGCGATATTTGGATTTGTGATTTCGACTTTTTTACCGTTAATTAAAATCTCACCGGAAGTTGGACTATATAATCCGTAAAGAATGTTCATCAAGGTTGATTTTCCAGCTCCGTTTTCGCCAAGTAAGGCATGTACTTTTCCTTTGAATACATCGAGATTAACTGAATCATTTGCTACAAAATCACCAAATTTTTTGGTAATGTTTTTCATTTCGATTATCTTTGTGAGTGATTGTGTTACATTTTCATATCCCATATAATATCCTCTTCTATAATTAAATATTTATTTGATTTTAATATTTGATGTGTCAAGAATTAAAATTATTCAGGGTATAATTTTTTAAAAAAAACAGGGAGCAAAAACTCCCTGTTAATAATTACTTAAGAAACCTATTAGGAATTACTGTTCTTTATACTTTTTAAGAATTTCCAATACTTTATCAATATCAGCTTCAGTATGATCAGCATTTACCTGGAATCTGATCTCTTCATCACCTTTTGGTACAACCGGGAAGTTCAATCCTGTTCCTAAAACACCATTCTTTGTAAGGTAATTAACTAATTTTGTTGTTTCTGCTGTGTCACGCACCATCAATGGAACAACCGGATGTGGTCCTTCAATTGTTTCAAATCCTAAAGAGGTTAAACCATCTTCAAATTTCTTAGTCATAGCAGCAAGATGAGCTAATCTTTTCACCCCATATTCGCTATTCACTATTTCCAGAACTTTCAATGTAGCTGCAGCTTCTGAACATGTGATCGGATTGGAATAGATATACATTGGTGCTGATTCACGAAGATAATCTAAAACTGTTTTGGAAGCAACTACATAACCACCATTCACACCAAAAGCTTTTCCCAAAGTTCCTATTAAGATATCAACTTTTGCACCTGTATATTCTTCGGTTCCTCTACCATATTTTCCAAAAGCTCCAACACCGTGAGAATCATCAGCAATCGTGATAACACCTTCTTCAAATTTATTATCGAATTTAGCGCAGATTTCAGTGAGTTTATCGAGAGGAGCAAAATCTCCACGCATACTGAAAATTCCATCAGTAATCACTAAACAACGTTTCCCCATTCCAACAGCTTCATTCATTTTAGCTTCCAGATCTTTCATGTCATTGTGCTTATAGATCATCTTTGCTGCAGGACGAGAAAGACGCATTGCTTGAATAATACAATTATGATTCAGTGCATCGGAAACGACCACGGTCTCTTTAGTTGTAAGGGGGTAAATTACACCCAAACTTGTAACGTATGCAGAACTGAAAATCATTCCTGCTTCGCGTTCATGGAATTCTGCAAGTTTCTTTTCAAGAGCAATATGAGGAGTATGGGTACCACTGATAAAACGAACTGCTCCCGGTCCCACACCAAATTTTTGTGCAGCTTCTTCTTCCGCTTCGATAACTTCAGGATTCATTGACATTCCAAGGTAGGAATTCGCATTCATTTTTATGAATTCCTGCTCTCCGTAACCTACTAAATTGTAACGTGGACCGAATTCACCTTTTGCTTCTTTTATTTCACTAATAACCAGTTCCGCACCTTTATCTCTTCCGGTTGTCCGCAAATCTTCCAGATTTTTGTTAAGTGCAGCATTCAATCTTTCAAGTGCCATAACTTCTCTCCATTATTTTATTTTTCTATTACTACTACCGCTGTTGCGTAATCCTTTAGATGTGCAATTGAAACATGACTAAATTTGAGATTACGTTCGCTAAATATTTCTTTAGTTTTTCCATAAAGAACAATTTCGGGTTTCCCAAGCGAGCCGTTTACTGTCTCAATCTCATTAAATTTAAGACCATTGCTCCAACCCGTTCCCATAGCTTTCAGAAATGCTTCTTTCACAGCAAATCTTCCAGCAAAATTTTGTGATCCATTTCTGAATTTCCGGCAATAATCAATTTCGGTTTGTGTGAAGATCTTCTTCACGAATTTATCATTTTTCTTCGAAATTTTTTCCACTCTGGGAACTTCGATTATGTCGATGCCGATTCCGAAGATCATTATTTAAGCTTTTCTCCCAGAACATTTAACATATCTTCTGTCATTTTAGCAAGATCATATTCGTAATTCCATCCCCATTCTTCAGCAGCAGGAGAATCATCCATATTGTTTGGCCAGCTTTCTGCGATAGCCTGACGAACCGGATCAATATCGTAATCCAGTTTAAATTCAGGAATATGTTTGCGAATAGAATCTGCCAGCATTTCAGGATCGAAACTCATGGTAGAAATATTGAAAGCATTCCTGTGAACAAGTTTAGAAGGATCTGCTTCCATCAGATCAACAGCAGCAGTCAAAGCATCCGGCATGTACATCATATCAAGAAAAGTTCCGGCTTTCAGAAAACAAGTATAAGCTTTCTTTTTGATTGCTTCATAATAAATATCCACAGCGTAATCTGTAGTTCCACCACCTGGCAAAGTTTCATTAGAAATGATTCCAGGATAACGAACACCGCGTGTGTCTACGCCAAATCTTTTATAGTAATAATCACATAGTAATTCTCCTGCAACTTTTGTTACACCGTACATTGTGTTGGGTCTTTGGATTGTGTCTTGAGGTGTATCATCTGGTGGTGTAGAAGGACCAAATGCACCAATTGAACTTGGAGTAAATACTGCACAATTATTTTCACGTGCAACTTCCAAAACATTGTATAAACCATTGATATTTACATTCCAAGCTAGATTTGGTTTTGCTTCTGCCACACCGGAAAGTATAGCCGCCAAATGATAAATAGTATCAATATTGTATTTTTTAACGGTCTCTGCTAATTGTGCAACATCAGTACAATCCACGATTTCAAAAGGACCTGATTCCAATAATTTTCCACTTGGTTTTGTTCTATTGCCACCGGCTACAACATTCTCATTTCCATAAAGTTCCCTTAATAGCATTGTTAATTCTGAACCTATCTGACCTACCGAACCTGTAACTAATATTTTTTTCATAATTTCTCCAAGCATTTTTTTTTGGAAAAATGTTTTTAAGCTTTATTTTGTCAATTAGAAATTATCGTAATGAAATATTTTTCATATAAAGTTATAATTCGTAATTCTAACTATGCAAATTATAAACTAATTGACATAAAATTATTAATAGCTGTTTTGGGAAATGTACAAAGAAATTCTTATTGGAGAGATCATGAAAAGTTTGATAATTTCATTATTGAAAATAATTGCAATTCTATTTTTTCTTACTTCTAACATATATTCAGAAATGAGACCATATGATGGTCCTGAATTCGATTTAATTTCCTATAGGCTAAAAGTAGAAAAAACTAAAATTGCTGGAAGCGGTTATGTGCAAAGAGAGCCTGATCCCTTAAATAAACTTACCGAAAATTTAGTACAAAAAGGTATGGAATATATTGAAAAACTTGGTTTGGAGAACACAATTTCTCTTATAAATGAAAAACCACGAAAATTCAAAGACTTCAAGACTTACCTTTTTATAATTGATTTAAATGGTAATGTGTTAGCTCATTCTGGTAATTCGCATTTTACAGGTAGAAATATGCTATCAACAAAAGATTCCAGAGGGCATCTGTTCATGCAGGAATATATTTACAACATTCAACAATATGAGGGGATTAATTATATTAATTTTCTTACTTTAGCAGACGACACACGATATATTTACAATTTTGTTTATTTAGAAAGAATAGACGGTAATCTGATTATCGGAGCAGTTGCTAAACCATGATTTTTTTCTTTTTCCTACTCTTTAATTAGAAAGAGAATATTGAACACTATTTCTAATACTAACTCCCCATTCAACTACATAAAATCCTTCTCGATGAAATTCGGGTATCTTAGGTTCAGGTAGAATTAAAGAATCATCCTGTTGTCCTTCAATAGAATAGATTAATCGTAAGAGGTTATCGGGTTCAATGGAAAACTCTAATTTAGTCATTTTGCTGAGCTGTTCATTATATTGGGGATAAATAGTATAAAATGGATATTCTGTTAATAATGGAATCCAGAAATCTGTGAAATCAATAATTTCCTGCCCTTCAAAACCTGTCTCAGCTAGATTCTGAATGAAAAATGTTTCCAACTCTTCCCGCTGAACAAGCCATCCACATTTATATTGGTAGAGATCCGGATGAATGCTTTCATAGAAGAGATAAGAATATTCATCATTTATTCTTCCTGAAGGTTTAATATCCAAACCTTTCCAACCTGAACCATAATCTGGAATGGATGTAGTTACCTTTCCACTATTAGGAAATGAAAGTGAAATGTTAATATTGATGTTATCAGTTGGATAAAGATAAATGTTTGGTTTAGCGTCCAATGTCATCAAATAAACAATATAATCATCGTAGAAATTGGTTACATTAAAATCGGTTGGAAACCAATCTTCATAAAATTCTGCCTCGATAATCTGATAATTTCCAAAGCCTAAGGAAGCACTTGTGAAGTAACCAAAATTATTAGTATTGATACTATCAATAATAACGGAATCTTGTAATACATTAAAAGAATTATTAACGACAGGATAATGATTTGAAGTGAATAATGTTCCGCAAATTATACCGGGGGCAATCGGAGAAAAACCATTTACAACATCTATGAT
>DAOUTP010000212.1 GCA_030626645.1 Candidatus Cloacimonadota bacterium | reverse complement strand
CCCTGGAATAACGTAATCTCCATTCACATCCGCAACTCCGGAACTAATTAATACATCTTCTTGATAGATATTTATATGCGTATTTTCCGGGCTGATAGAAGCTGTAACAGAACCTGTAATAGTCTCATAGTTTTCCAAAAAGATAATAAGTGTATTATTGATCTCATCTAAAGTAACAAACTCATTCTTATAAAAATATCCTCCTCCGGCTAATTCAATAATTGCTGTCATTTCGTATTCACCGGGGAATAGAATGGGGATATCAAAGTAACCATCGGGATCATCTACAAATATCCCATGAAATCTGGTTCCATCTAAAGTAATATATGTTTCATCCAATGGAGCGCCATTTGCAAAGACCACACCTGAAACATCAAAAGGAATAGTTCCTCCTTCAATATTAATTACAGCCTTTTGAATGATGTTGTATCCGCCTGGCATTCCGGTGGGAAGAGAGAACCAACCACTGGACGCTCCTCCCCAGCCAAAATTTAAATGATAGGTATCTTCATTGCCATTATAGCCATCACAGATTATAATATGACCACTTCCACCTGATATATAAACGAGAAACTCTGCTGGACGAGCTTCCATCATATCTGCCTGGAGATCACTATAAAACAGTTCATTAATAATTTCAGTATAAGTCGCTGTATCGTAATTGTACTTGTCAAGAAGTGCATAATAAGCATCAACTAACCATGTACCAGACCAAGAGGAAGAGTACCATGTTTCTATGGATACTCCTGAGGCAAAATTTAAAGTTGCGATCAAATCTTCTGAGGGATCATCATAATTCTCATAAGCTATTTTCAGTTCATCAAGATATAGATTTAACTGTGGAAAGGATGGAAAATCAAGCGTTAGATAATCATCATCGATATGAATAGGTGGTGATGTCCCGTATGAATAATAGTCGTCTGCATCATCAAAAGTGACTTCACCAATATACTTATGATAATGTAAGATTTGTGCCAAAGCTGTAGCTCCACAACCCACCACGCATCTTTGCATATTTTCCGGATCGAGTGGGCAAAAATTACTATAATGTTCATATATGTGCCATTGTGTATCGATCCAGCCTTCTGTAGGGCTATAACTTTCCGGAGGATAGATATTATTCCTGTTCCGGGTTTGTTCATAAGTTCCATTTAGATAACTGCTCCACAAGATTCGGTTTGATTGTTTTACATCTTCTGAAGTTAACGGAATTGCTTCTAATCTCAATCTCATATCACTTTTCATATATTGATATCCGATGTTCTCGGGAATATCCAGATCACTGAAATTGTTGAGAAAAGAATACCCGATAACCGGATAAATATCTGTATCGGTTGAGGTCGCAATAAAGCCTTTTGGCTGCAAATTGAAAACATAAGCTAAAGTAATTTCATTTGAATCTCTGATCTCAAAATAATCGAAAATCGTATATCCCATTTTTTCGTGAATTGTGAATTGATGCTTTGCAGTTTTCAATGCCTGTTCATATCCAACTTGAGATGCAAACAGGATATTTACTAAAAACATTAAAATTATAAATAAATTTCTTCGTTTCATAATATCTCCTTATTATTAAACATAGGTTAAGTTTACTTTATCAAGATTTATCCTTCATAGCTTTAGCGAAGAAGAATCATCTTCTTCGTTTTTTCAAAATTACCGGTTTTTAGTTTATAAAAATAAATTCCTGATGAAACAGATTTATTGTTCTCATCAGTTCCATTCCAAAAAACTTCATTAATTCCTAATTTCAAATTTCTAATTTCTAATTGTTTAACTTTTTGTCCCTTTAGATTATAAATTTCTAATGTCACAAACGGGGACGTTTGTGTTACAAAAAAACTTATCGTTGTTGTCGGTTTGAAAGGATTGGGATGATTTTGATGTAAAAAGTCTTTTGTTTGTACAATTGTGTTTTCGTTGTTGCCGACTGGTTCGGGATGTTCATAAGCTCCCATATCGATGAAAGCAAATCCGTCTCCTCTACCATCCAAAATTCGCTCATTGCCTATAATATCAAAAAGTGGTAGATTCAATCCTGTTGTATCCTGACTACCGGTATCGATGCAGGGAGAATCTTCCAACAATGAGAATAGATATCCACCAGATCCTGCAAACAAAGGATCTTCAAAAATGTTAAAGAAATCATCACAGGATGTTCCATAAAGGTTAATTCCGGTAATTTCACCCAGTCCGGTAGGAACACTTCCTTCAAAATTACTTCCATCATTAAAGAAATCACTGAAACTGATATCTACATTTCCGGGTAGATTAAAATATATTCCTGCACCAATAGTTGCTTCATTTCCCTCGACTATCGAATTGATAACAGTAATGCCTGAGCCGGCAAAAGCAATTCCCCCCCCATTATCATCGCTGCAATTTCCACTTATCGTGCAGTTGGTTAAATTAACTTCTGCATTATATAAAACTGCAATACCACCACCATCAAAATCTGCATGATTATCACTTATTGAGCAATTGATAATATCTATATCAGAATTAAGTACCGAAAGACCACCACCTAGACCACTAGTATTTCCACTTATCGTTACATTCACCAAACTTGAACTGGAAATTCTACAGAAAATTCCACCACCATAATAATCAGCAGAATTACCTGTTATTGTTACATTCTCTAAACTCGGATTGGAATTATAGCAGTAAATTCCACCACCCTCATTAGCATTTCCATTTCCATTTGTAATGGTGAACCCAGTTAATAGTGTTAATGAATTTTCTCCATTTTCATATGTTATAACACTTCCATTCTGATTACCATCAATTATTGTCTGTGAAATATAAGTTGTATCCTGTGTAGTTAAGAATAGCGAAGCAACTGTAATCAGTTTTCCAATGTAGTTAATGTTCTCCACATAAGTTCCTGGTTGTACAAGAACGGTGTCTGCATCTACTGCTGCATTAATTCCCGTCTGGATCGTTGGTTGATCGGCAGGAACGTTGATTATGGTTGAGAATAAACAAGTAGATACTAACAAAATAAAAATACATGTTTTCATGATTTTCTCCTTTTAAAACTTGTTAAAACATCATATCATTCATGACCTGTTTTTCGGACAGCTCAATGAGCTATCCCTACTTTATCAATATCATCTTCTTCGTCTTTTCGAAATTGTCAGCTTTCATTTTATAGAAATATATTCCCGATGAAACAGATTTGTTGTTTTGATCTGTTCCGTTCCAAATAACAGAATGCTGACCTTCCGGCAGCTGCCGGATGACGCTGACAAGCTGTTTTACTTTTTGTCCTTTGATGTTGTAAATTGAAAGTTCTACATTATCATTGTTTTGAAGAGAGAAAGAGATGGTTGTAGAAGGATTGAATGGGTTGGGAAAATTTGTTAACTCAGGTTTATCTGGTGAAATCGTAT
>DAOUTP010000158.1 GCA_030626645.1 Candidatus Cloacimonadota bacterium | reverse complement strand
TACTGATATCTTTCTGGGAATTCTGGAAATGCAGACATTGAAGAAACTTCCAAATACAGCACCAACTATAAAAATGATTATGTAAAACATAATAAAAATGCCCGGTTACCCGGGCATTAATATTTATTATTTCATTCCCGAACTGATAGCCAGTCCAAGATTGAATATCGGCAGGTAAATGATGACAATGATATATCCAACCATCCCCGCCATAACAATTATCATCATAGGCTCGATCAGCGATGTAAGCCTATCAATTACCGAATCAACAAGTTTCTGATGGAATTCCCCTGCTTTTTTAAGCAAACTATCCATCTCACCTGTTTCTTCTCCTGTTGAAATAAGCTGAAGAAGAGTTGAGGGAAACACTTTTGTCTTTTTAAAAGCACCCGCAACGGTATAACCTTCTTTCACTAAATTACGAGCCTGAATACAAGCCTTTTCAATAACTGCATTCTGAACAACTTTTTCAACCAGTTCCATAGTATCCATAATTGGAACACCAGCATACATCAAGATACTGAATGTTCGTGCAAATTTACTCATAATAGAGTTTTCTAATAAATTACCAATCACCGGTAATTTTAGTACTATGCTATCAACGATAAGATGTCCTCTTTCTGAAAGATAGAACAGAAAGAAAGCCATGAAGAATGCTAAGACACCTAAACCTGTGAAGAAAACATTCTCCCGCACAATATTACTAATAGCTATTGCAGCCACGGTTGGAGCCGGTAAATCTGCATTAAAGCTTTCATAAACACCTGCGAACATGGGAATAATAAAATAGAATAATCCCCAAACCACAACAGCTAGAAAAACAAGAATAAATATCGGGTATGAAAGTGCAGACCACACTTTTCGGCGTGTATCTTCAATCTTCTCCAGATACGTAGCAAGCTCATCTAGAATAGTGTGAAGAGTACCTGAAACTTCACCTGCTTTTACCAATGCAATAAATAGTGAATTAAAAACACCGGGATGCAATTCCATTGATTCTGATAAACTATACCCTTTCTTTATGTCATTAGAGAGCTTAATCAGAACTTTTTGAAAACGTTTATTTTTCTCTTCTCTAGACAAGTTTGTTAGTGATTTCTCAATTGTTAAACCTGCTGAAAACATGGTTGCAAGCTGCCGTGTAAAGAATACAAGGACTTTTAAGCTCACTCCCGTTCGGATCTTATAAAAAGTTAGCATTATTTTATCGAACATCGATAATTTTCCGCTGAATGCACCTTCTTTACCAGCCTTCACCGAAATAATAATGCTGCCTTCTTTTGTTAACTTATCAACAGCTTCATCCATAGTAGTGGCTTTTGTTGTACCTTCTATACGAAGCCCTTTTACATCTTTAATTATATATTGAAAAACTGGCATATTATTTCCTTCTTAATTAACGAATTTATTCATCCGAGACTGTTAATTTAACAACCTCATTTATTGTTGTTAAGCCCTGTTTCATCTTATCAATACCGCTGGCATGCAGGGAGTGCATTCCATTTCTTATTGCTGCTTCACGAATAACATCCTGATTTTCTCCAGCAAAAATAAGCTTTCTGACCTCAGAATTAACTTCGATCAATTCAAAGATACCTGTTCTTCCTGAATATCCTGTGTTATCGCAATGAACACATCCTTTACCCTTTTTAAAGCTGATCTCTTTTGCCTCATCTTTAGAAATACCGGCTGCAGTAAGTTCTGCATCCTTTGGAGTATAATCTTCTATACAATTAGAACAGATCTTACGCACTAAACGCTGAGCCATAACCAGATTCAGAGATGAAGCAACCAAATATGGAGGTATGCCGATATCAACAAGTCGAGTTATAGTTGAAGGAGCATCATTAGCATGAAGTGTGGTAAACACCAGATGACCTGTAAGCGAGAACTTGATAGCAATATCAGCAGTTTCATGATCACGGATCTCACCAATAAGAACGATATCAGGGTCCTGACGAAGAACAGAACGGAGTGCCTTTCCGAATGTAAGCCCTATCTTCTCTTTCGCTTCGATCTGTGTAATTCCATCCAACCTGTATTCCACCGGATCTTCAACTGTTACAATGTTATTCTCGATATTCTTTATCTCTTTTAATGCAGCATGAAGTGTGGTTGATTTACCACTACCTGTAGGACCGGAAACGATCGTGATCCCATAAGGACGTTTGATCCATTTATGAAAAATATCAAGATCACTTCCTGAGAATCCAAGAGTAGTGAGGCTAAAGCCAAATTCCCCTTTATCCAAAAGACGCATCACAACCTTTTCACCAGTAACTGTAGGTGTAATGGAAACACGGACATCCACACTTTTAACGGATGTTTTAAGTGAGATGTGACCATCCTGTGGTAATCTTCGTTCTGCAATATTCAATTTTGACATCACTTTGACAAGTGAGACCATTCCCATATGAAGCCCGATTGGAGGTGACATAACTTCACGTAATGCACCATCAATTCTGAATCTTACGCGTGTATTATTGGTAAGAGGTTCAATATGAATATCAGTAGAATTTGATTTTATAGCTTCAGTGATAATGAGATTTAGAAGTTTTACAACAGGAGCATCGGCATCTCCTTTCTTATCAATTGTGATCTCATTTTCATCATCATCAACAGCTATAAATTCAAAATTTCCTACAGCATCTTCCACTTGAGAAGATGTACGGATGCCTTTGTAATATTTTTCAAGAGTATCCGTAAGAATTGAGTCACCTATAAGCATAGGAAGTATATTCAATCCCAAAAGTTTCTGCAGGCTATCATGAATAACAATATTATCAGGGTCTGTCATTGCAACGATCATTGTGTTATCTTGTTTGCGTAAGGCAATAACCCTGTTTTCTACTGCAAAAGGTTCCGGGATAAGTTTCACAACTTCAGAGTCCAGTTCAAGAAGCTCATCTTCTTTGATTATTTCATATTCGAGCTGAAGATGTAGTGCTTCCAGAAGCTCTTTCTCGGATATGAACCCGAGTTTAAGTAATGTCTCTCCAGTCTTAAGACCGTAATTCTTCTGTTTCTGTAATGCTTCTTTAACTTGTTGCTCGGTAGTAACACCTTGATGAACTAATACTTCACCTAATTTGGCAAATTGAGGATTAAAGCTCATTTATAATTCTCCTGTTATCTTCTAATTTAAATATCTTCTCAGGATAATTGTAACCTGATTAGATATGCCAGTACCAAGGATCTGAGCCATAATAATACCTGTAGTTGTTCCTGGTGGTGCGGTTCCAGGTGCAGGACATTCTCCAAAATAGAATTCAACTTCCTTGTTCAATCTACCGTGTTCATTGTTTACGACAGTTGTCAAACCGGTATAAGGATCTCCTGTATCGGGTGGGTACGGTTCTAATGGTTCACCCAAACTTGAGGTGAATACAACGACCTGGTTATCGATTGGATTATTCTGACCATCCAAAACAGTGATCCTGATCTCAGTTGACTGATACTGTGGATTTGGTGGATTTGGTGGAGTTTCCCACCAGTCAAGATGAATTGGAACTGGAACGATATCTATTGTTGGATATTGAATTGGAAGAATGAGTTCACCTTCAAAGATATCCTCCTCACCTTTTTAAATTCTTACGGTAACTACATCATTTGTATGTGAACCATTATAATTTAGAAATGTATAGGCAACACCAGCCAGAGAATCTCCCTGTGCATTTTGATTATTAACATAAGCCGAAGCAACTACAGATGCCCATTCCGGTTCATCCGGAAGTGAGAAATAAACAAGGGTATTGGAGGCAACCGGGTTACCTTCAATATCATTAAGCAGAGCTGATATCTGTACTTGCCACATACCGCTGCCCATATCTGTTCCAGTACTATGCCCGCTAATAGCAAATTGCACTGTATGTGTATAACCACTTGCAACAACAATATTAGATTTTGTTGAACTGACGGTTGCACCTTCCAAGGTTTGAGTGGATACACGACAAGTAACAATACCTGAATGTGAACCACTATTTATGTTAACAGATGCTTTCCCTTCAATTGAAGTTGTACTGTCACTTAATCCAATATTATTTATGTTCGTTCCTTCAGGCGCATAGAGCAACTCAAATAAGACATTTTTTGGTTGAGTGATCAATTGACCTGAATTATCATAAAGACTTGCAACAAGTTCAAAAGTTTCTGTACCTCCGGTTCCCTGAACACTTATCTCAATTTGTTCGGAAACATCAAATCTAATTGAGCTTACATCTTGAGGTGGAACTCCATCAATATAAATTTCAATTGATTCAGAAACACTTCCAATTATCGCTTCAATAGTGGCATAACCAAATGCTCCATTATCATGAAACTTAACAGTTGCGATACCACTACTGTCTGTTGTAGCCTCGGCCGGTTGCAAAAAACCCATATCAGATCTAAATTGAACGATCTGTCCAAAGACAGCGTAATTATCATCATCTTTGATCATAACTCTGATCGTTGCAAAAGTTGTTTCATCACTATCCGAATATATTACATTTTGATCTGTTGTCATGCTGGCAATATTGTAATTTAATGGATCAACTATTCTATTATCACAAGCTGTGAGTAAAAGACCTGCAATTATAATAGCAATAGAGAGCAATAAGATCAATTTTGAATATTTCATTATTCCTCCAATTCCTGAACATCATCAGAAACTTTTTCTTTGATCAATCTCTTTTCAAGTT
>DAOUTP010000320.1 GCA_030626645.1 Candidatus Cloacimonadota bacterium | reverse complement strand
TTTTTTTCTCTCCAATACATTTTATTTAAAAGAAATATCTTACACCAATTGCTGCGTTTAAACCAAAGTCTGTGGCAGGTACCAGATCAAGCAGAGGCACGATCTCCAGAAATATATCAAATGGTGCTTCTACAAATTGATAGGCGATCCCCACGGGAATACGAACTCCCACTTTTGATTTATCTTCCAGTTTGATCTTAACACCAAGACCATAATAGACCGGCAGAGAACCTTGTGTGACAGCGATCAGATCAGGATTATGCATAAGCATGTCCGCGTGCAGATGCAGTGCATCCTCATTTCCAAAAGACCAGGCTATAGCTCCGTCAAAAGCAGTTAGATCACCCGTCCAATATTTAAGACTTATCCCGGTCGGCTCACCTACTATTATGCCTGCTCCCAACCCTGAATTCTGAGAAAATAATCCGGTAGTTGCAGCAATTACGATCAATATTAGTATTGTCTTTTTCATTTTTACCATCCTATTCTTTGATCATATGAACATCCATCTGCGGATATGGAATATTTATGTTCTCTTTATCAAATCCCTCTTTTGCACTCTCTGTCAGATCAAAATGGACAGTCCAATAATCTTCCGTTTTGGTCCAGACACGAACGGTGAAATCGATTGAGCTATCACCCAGATTACCTAACCTGACAAAAGGTTCGGGATCTTTCAAGATCAGTTCATGCCCTTTGATTATCCTGTTCAGTATATCTTTAACTTTACTGACATCCGCTTCATATCCTACTCCAAAGGTCAGATCGACTCGACGGGTCTTTTCTGCTGTGTAGTTGGTGATAGTTCCGTTCATGATCTGTGAGTTGGGTACGATGATCCTTTTATTATCAAGCGTATTGATCTCTGTTGTAAATACACTGATCTTGCTGATGCTGCCTGAAACTCCCCCGGCCTTAACATAATCGCCCAATTTGAATGGTCTGAACATGATTATCAGAAATCCGGATGCAAAATTGGAGAGCGAACCCTGCAGAGCCAGACCAATTGCCAGACCGGCTGCACCAATTATTGCCATAAAAGAGGTAGTTTGTATGCCGACCTGCGAAAGAGCAGCCAGAATTACAAAAATATATAAGGCACTGTAAGTAAGTGAAGCTGCAAAACTTGTTATTGTCGGATCAACATTGCGTTTATTCATTAGTTTGACGATCAGTTTTTTGATGCTTTTCACCACGATGCGACCGATAAGCAAAATTGCCACAGCCGCGATCAGTTTTATACCGAAAGCAGATCCCCATTCAATTAACTTAGGTATTAGTTCCTTCATTACTCCTCCTGATATTTGAAAATTTATAATTGTGATATAATAATAAGTTTTATTTTTTGCAAGTTATTTTTTTATTCATACGATTATTTCCCTTTACACTAATTGAAGGTTCTCAATTTTTTTCCAAAAGAAAATAGAGAATTATTTTAGCTCTTTAGGAGAGACGATGAGAAAAATCATCCTGTTTATTTTTATGCTCAGCCTTACGATTCTATATAGTATCAGTATTTACGATATTCAATATACGACAAACCCGGGTGGTGGGACCTATCCATCTCCTTATGAAGGACAAGTTGTAACAACCGGCGGGATTGTATGTGGAATCGATTTTAATGATGGAAGATTTTTCATTACATCTTCTTGTGGTGGTGAATGGCAGGGAATTTACGTTTATGATAATGACCAAACTGTTGCAGTTGGTGATAGTGTAATAATCGAAGCAGAAGTTTATGAATACTGGGGTTTCACCGAGCTTAGCAACTTGATCTCCTGTGATATAATTTCTTCAGGAAATTCTATGCCAGCATCTTTGGTTACTTCCATTTCCAATGCAATAAACGAAGCTAGAGAAAGTACACGAGCTGGTATTGGTTATTATGATTTATCAGTTACACAAACTTACGATGAATGGGGTCAATGGAAAGTTGCTGATGGAAGTGGAGAATGTACGATCAGTACCGGATTTATGAATATGCAGGAAATGGGTATCCCGCTTGTTGTTGGCTATCCATTGTCTATTGGAGGATTCGTTACTTATTTTTGGGAAGAATTCCAACTCAATCCAATCAGTATAAATTCTATTTCATCATAACCAGAAGAACAAATTATCTCAATTCAAGTACAATTATTATTCTCTACAGAAGAATTTGAAATTCAAATTTAACTCAGAGTTTTATATGATGGTCAAGTCCAATATTATCTATTTGAA
>DAOUTP010000238.1 GCA_030626645.1 Candidatus Cloacimonadota bacterium | reverse complement strand
TCCGACTCAGGTTAAGGTTCTGCCAATCTCAGATCATTACATAGATTATGCAAAACAGGTTAATGCAGAACTTATAAAAAATGGAATCAGAAGTGAAGTTGATTTCAAAAATGAGAAGATCGGTTACAAGATCCGAGAAGCTGAGATGCATAAGATACCTTATATGTTCATTGTGGGGCAGAAGGAGATGGAATCTGGTTCTGTCTCTGTGCGGCGTCATGGTGAAGGAGACCTTGGCAGCTTTCTAATAGGTGAATTCATAAATAAAATACTTTCTGAAGTTGAAGAAAGAAAGTAGATTGTCTCTCTGAGGAAATCTTGCAAAGGCAGTCGACGAAGAGTCTACAACACTCCAGATTCTTCGAGAGAGAAGCAAGTAGTGTATCTCAGAAAGACGGAGTGTGTTTCTAAGAAATACTTGGGAATAAAAGGGATAATTTATCGGGAGTTATCATGGATATTATCAAATTCATCAAAGATGAACTGAATCTGGAAGCAAAAGCTATCCGGGAAGTTGCCAATAGAATCGATTCCAAAATTGAAGATGCTATTAATCTACTATTTAACTGTAAAGGCAAGGTAGTTGTTACGGGAATGGGCAAGGCTGGAATAATCGGACGTAAGATTGCCTCAACTCTTGCCAGTACCGGAACTACAGCAATTTTTCTGCATGCTGCAGAAGGAATTCATGGTGATCTTGGTCTGCTGGATGATAATGATGTAGTTATCGCAGTTTCAAATAGTGGTAATACTAATGAACTTACTTCCATAATTCCTTACATAAAGTTTCGTAAAATCCCTATTATTGCTTTAACCGGTAATTTGAAATCTCAATTGGCAAAAAATGCAACAGTCACAATTGATTGTTTCGTACCAAAAGAATATGAACCATTTGGTCTAGTACCAACTTCCAGCACTACTGTTGCATTAGCTGTTGGAGATGCGATAACGGTTGCATTGCTCAAAAAAAGAAATTTTAATGAAGATGATTTTGCCCAGTATCATCCGGGTGGAACGATCGGTAAAAAACTTATCTGCAAAATTGAAGATCTGATGCATACCGGAAAAGAAAATCCTATTGTGAATGATAATGCAAAAATGAATAAAGCCATCATTGAGATGACATCCAAAGGCTTAGGCTGTACAAATGTGATCGGCGCTGATGGCAAACTGGTTGGGATAATTACGGATGGTGATCTACGACGGATGATGGAAAGAGGAATAACTGACCTGAATACAATAGTTACCGATGTAATGATAAGCAATCCAAGATCAATGCAGCCGCAGGAACTGGCGGTTGATGCTCTAAATTTCATGGAAGATAATAAGATAACTATGCTGCCAATAGTTGATAAGAATAATAATCCGGTTGGTATGCTTCATATGCATGATCTGATTAATGCAGGAGTTGTAGGATAACTCACCCTACTTTCCCTCTCTTCAAAAACAAGAGAGGGAACATAAGAAAGGCAAGAGTTGATTCGCAGCGAAAGAAGTGAGTGTGAATCGAGAATTGCAAAAATGAGTGTCATCTTGAACCCCATCCCAAGCCCTTCCCCTTAACAAATGGGAAGGGAGTAGAAGATTCAATCTCTCTTTCTGGCTATCATCTCGAGCTTGTGTCATGCTGAGTTTGGCTTTAGCCAAGTAACGAAGTATGAAATAGAGAAAAATCTGTCTTTCTGCTTGCCAAGCCGAAGCTTGTGTCATCCTGAGTTTGTCGAAGGACGAAGGCTGGAGGAATTCTTCAGATCTTTCTTACGAAGAATCTCGGATTTTATACATTTATTAAAAAGGAGCAATGTATGAGTATCGCAATAATTTATATGTCAAAACACGGCACAACAGAAAAAGTTGCAGAGCTGATTAAAACCAAACTGGATTCTTATCAAACTCATATTTTTAACTTAAAGAAAACTAAATTAATTGATCTGGCAAAATTTGATACAATTATTATTGGCGGTTCCATTCATGTTGGCTCTATGCAGAAAAAGATAAGGCAATTTATAGTAAACAATATGGTTATCTTACTCAAGAAACGGATTGCTCTGTTTTTGGTCTGTATGGAGAAAAGTGAAAAACGTGATGAACAATTTAATAATGCCTTTCCAACCGAATTACGAAAAGTATCCGTGGCAAACGGTTTTATGGGTGGAGAATTCAACTTTGATAGAATGAACTTCCTGGAAAGAGCGATAGTTAAGAAGATAGCTGGTAAATCTTCAAATGTTAGTGAGATTGATTACAAAGCAATAGAAGATTTTGTTAACAGATTGAGAAGTTAATAAACCTGATATTGACCAGCAGATACAAACACCAGTAGATACAATTCATTTTACTTCATAGTGTTTAGTACTTTTGTTGTTGACACATATTTTTTGAATATCTAATTTCGTTTTGTGTTTACTACATGGCTTTGAACAAAAAAATATTAGGAAAAATGATGGTAGAATAAATTGGATTAGTTTATAAAAAAATAATGAATAATACATAAAAAGAATATATTAGTTAGGAGAGTAAAATGAAAAAGATGTTAATTGTTTTAGGCTTAAGTTTGTTAGTGTGTTCACTTGCAGCAGAAGATTTTATGCAACCAGCCCAGGTTGCAAAAGGTGGCTATGCACCGGGAATGCGTTTTGGAGTGAGAAATGTGTCAAGAGAGCAAGATCCTGCACCCGAGTATTCCTTTATTCCCAATGGTGGTGGTGATAACACAACTTACTTAACAAGTTCTTATTATGATTACATGCCATTCAGTTACAATGGGCATAATTTAAGAAAACAACCTGATATTTCGATGCCATATAATTATCCTGCTGGTGGATCTTTTGTATCATATATGCGTTCTGAAACACAAGCAGTTGCTACAGACCGTAGAGCTTATTTCAGCTACATCAACCACGACGGAACACTGGGAGTGAGTAATAATGTTAACTCAGTACCCAATCGTGAAGGTTTTACATCTCTGGCGATTGATCCATATACGGCTAACCCATTTGCCGTTTGGCATGCCGTAGTAGAACCGGATGGAACTTATGACAGTCATATGACATATGAATTATATCATGTAACCGG
>DAOUTP010000267.1 GCA_030626645.1 Candidatus Cloacimonadota bacterium | reverse complement strand
TCTTTCATCATATTGGGGCTTATAATGATGTTCCTTTCACCACTTCTGATCCATTATGTTTCAAATAATTTCACTCCGATGTACAATCACCGTTATTTTATTTTCTTTTCAGTTCCATTTTTCTTGTTCATATCATTGGCAGTATCAAAGTTCATGGAGTTTCTGAAAGACAGGAACATTCGAAAGGAACCGATTGCCATCTTGATCGTAGGATTCCTTGTTATTCCATCAATTATGACCGATATTGATCAGCTATCTCGTGACGATAAGGCTGATTGCATACCCTTTCGGTTAAGCATGCTGGCCTAACGAAATTTTGATGTGATCTATCCCAATGTTTTCCCATAATTTCTATCAATATTTGCACATCTAAAGGTATAAGCTTATATAAAGAAGTGCACTATTAGTGCACTATGACATCTAAACATGTTATCCAAAAACCAGTCTCCATGCAAATGGAAGGCTACGAAATGATCGAAAAGGTTGCAAAGCCATCAGGAACAACAGCACGTGTACTGGTCCCACGGCACTGGATCGGAAAGAAAGTAAGGGTCGTGAGGGTGGAACTATGACCCGATCAAGTACAAAGACCAGAAAACCACGTCCTGTTCCTACACCAAAATACCTCGACCCAGAGGATATTCCACGTTCACTTGAAACTCTCTTCCCACAAGAAACAGTTGAGAAAATTGCTGATGAAACTGGGTTCATCAAAAGACATCGGAAAGTCGAACCATACATCTTTTTCTGGAGCATAGTTTTAGGGTTCGGTGTCCAGTTACAACGTACATTGGAAAGCCTACGAAGGGGATATGGCGAGATGGCTGGTATCGGTATCAGTCAGAGTTCCTGGCATGACCGTTTCAATCCAGAAACTGTCAAGTTCCTTAGAAAATGCGTTGAACTGGCCATGCGACAGATGGCTGGAGAAGTAAACAGAACTTTAACTCCCAAAATGAAGTGGATAGATGATATACTAATCCAAGACAGTTCGGTAGTGCGTCTGTCAGCTGCTCTTATGAAGGAATTTCCAGCATCAAGATCACGTAAGAATGCAGCAGGATTGAAAGTATCCATGCTGGTCAGTGCAGTGGCTAGCAGTCCTCAGAAAGTTACTATCCATGGAGAACGTCTTCATGAAATAAAAACCTTGAAGATCGGCCCGTGGGTGAAAAACAAGCTATTGCTCATAGATCTTGGTTTCTACAAGTTCCAGATGTTTGCAAGGATCAAGGAGAATGGTGGATATTTCCTGAGCAGGCTCAAAAAAGATTCAAACCCGCTAATCCTTTCTACCCTTCGCATATACAGAGGGAATTCCATAGAACTTGATGGAAAGCGGTGGAAGGAGATCAAAGATAAGATAAAACGAGAGGTCCTGGATGCAGAGGTTGAGGTGACCTTTTCACGTCGTGTTTACAAAGGAAAACGATCCAGAGATACAATACCATTCCGTTTGGTGGCCATCTACAATCATGAGGCAAATAAATATCATGTTTACATAACCAACATTCCTCAATATGCACTCAGTGCAGAGGATGTTGCAGAGCTATATCGTGTTCGCTGGGACATTGAGATGATCTTCAAGGAACTGAAGAGCAAGTATTCCCTTGATGCAATTACAAGTGCGAATCCTAATGTTGTGGAGGGTTTGATCTGGGTTGGAATTTTGACACTATTGGTGAGCCGTCGATTGTTCAATGTTCTACGCGCCAGTGCTCCTATTGAACACGCTGTTCGTTATACTCCTCTTCGTTGGGCGAATGCATTTGTTGAAAATGCTACTCTTCTTGAGATATCTCTATTGGGTTATTATGGATTTGAAGAGCCATATGAAAATGGTTTGAAGAAACTTGCCTGGCTCTATGAAACTCACAGCTTTGATCCACATGCTAAACGTCATCGATTACCTGAGGGGTGGTACGCTTAACCGAAAGGCAATGGATTCGAATACTACGTCTGGACTGATGATAAGTGGTGTTGTGATACTCCTAATTATTATTATTGCCAGTGCATTATTGTATTTAAAAAGAAAGAGTAAAGGAAAAGTTAAACCATATGAGGATTGAGATTTCCGGAAAATGCGGTAAGAGGAAATTAATTATGTCTCCAGGACGATGATAGGATGGATATGAGGATCATGAACGGCTTTGCGAACGTTTCCGGAACTGGCGGTAGTAGGAAATGAGGTATTGGTGAATATTATCATGAATTACTATAAATTAATTTTAGATCTAAATCCATATATCGTATTCATAATTATTCTATCGATTTATTTCTACCAGAAGCGTAAATATCCTACTTTGGATAGTCAGATGATTAAGTGGGAGAAATCTCGAAAAGAAAGTAGTTCAAATCGAATTATTAAATTAATTGTATTTATGAGTCTATTGGGATTTTTTTATTTTTGGCTGTTTATCAATGCTTATCATCTGGAGCCTGTTTGGATTATTCTATTCATTTCTATTATGATTAATGCATTTCTTTTTACTTTGATAGTTTTTAATTATAAGAGAAAACGGATGGAAGAAAAATATATAGTATGGGCAGAAAAAAATCATCGCAATCATAAACCAGAATGGATGAAGGGAATTAGAAATGAAAAGAAATCACCAGTATTCTATATGAAATAAGTGGGATGTTTCCGAGTCTCGCGCTAAAAGGCAAAATTTCATAAGCTGACAAGCCCTTGAATGGATGGATCTGATGAACATGAACGGCCCT
>DAOUTP010000109.1 GCA_030626645.1 Candidatus Cloacimonadota bacterium | reverse complement strand
CGGAACTCAAACAGCCAACATCAATCTGCCGTTTATTACTGCTGATGCTTCCGGACCGAAACATCTTAATGTTGATCTTTCTCTTTCACAATTCAATAGAATGGTCGGTGATCTTATCGCACGTTCTATCGATCCTTGCAAAATTGCCATGAAAGATGCAAAACTCAGTGTGAGCGATATTGATGAAATATTGGTTGTTGGCGGAAGCACAAGAGTTCCTGCAGTTATAGAAGCTGTAGAAAAGTACTTTGGCAAAAAAGCAAATAAAAGTGTGAATCCTGATGAAGTTGTTGCAGTTGGTGCTGCAATTCAAGGTGGAATTTTGGCAGGTGATGAAAACCTGAACGATATTCTTCTTCTCGATGTAACTCCACTTTCATTGGGTATTGAAACTCTGGGTGGTGTGATGACCTCTCTCATAGAAAGAAATACAACTATTCCAACTAAGAAGAGCCAGGTATTCTCAACAGCTGCAGACAACCAACCGGCAGTTTCTATTGTTGTGCTTCAAGGTGAACGTTCTATGGCAAATGACAACCGAAGACTTGGTAATTTTGAACTTACCGGTATTCCTGCTGCACCGCGTGGAATTCCACAAATTGAAGTAACATTCGATATCGATGCAAACGGAATTTTACACGTTCATGCCAAAGATAAAGGTACCGGACAGGAGCAATCTATCAAGATAGAAAGAACCGGTTCATTAGATGAAAGTGAAATTGATAGAATGGTTAAAGATGCTGAAGCTCATGCTGACGAAGATGCAAAACAAAAAGAATCTATTCATGCACGTAATGAGCTTGATACATTGATCTTCTCAACAGAAAAAAGCATGGAAGAACATGGTGATAAACTTAAAGATGAAGAAAAGAAGCCTATCGAGGAAGCAATAAAAGAAGCAAAAGAAAAACTTGATGAACTCAATAAGAAATCAGCTTCCAAAGAAGAGTATGAAGCTGTTCGTGATGACCTTGCCAAGAAAGCTCAAAAAATTGGTGAGATAATTTATGCAGAAATGCAAAAAGAACAGCAAACCCAAGGCGGACCAAATATGGGAGATGCTGACTTTGACCCGAGTAAAATGGGTGGACAACAACAAGAGAAAAAAGAAGACGGTCCGGTAGACGCTGACTTTGAAGTTGTAGACGAAGACGAAAAAAAATAAGTATATCCGGATTGAATTAATATAATATTTAGCCTTGCGGAGCTTTGCCTTCGCAAGGTTGAATTTAATGAGGAGAATGATGGCTAAGAGAGATTACTATGAAGTTCTGGGATTGGATAAAAATGCTAACGCATCTGAAATAAAAAAAGCCTATCGCAAACTGGCGATGAAATATCATCCCGATAAAAACAACAACGATAAAGCAGCCGAAGAAAAGTTCAAAGAATCATCGGAAGCCTATGAAGTTCTCAGCGATAATAATAAAAAGCAAAGATATGATCAGTTCGGACATGCCGGAATGGAAGGTGCTTTCGGTGGTGGTGGATTCGGCTGGGATAATTTCACTCACGCTTCAGATTTCTCTGATATATTTGGAAGCGGTGGACTTGGCAGTATTTTTGAAGGATTATTTGGTTCCGGTTTTGGCGGTGGTGGCAGAGGTCGCAGAAGAAGTAATCAAGGTGAAGATCTGCAAATATCACTTTCTCTCACCTTAGAAGAAATTGCCAAAGGAATAAGTAAAAAAATAAAGATAAATGTGCAGGATACTTGCGATACTTGTAATGGTTCCGGCTCTCAGGACGGTTCTGTAGAAACTTGCACTCAATGCCATGGATCCGGACAGGTGCGTCAACTTACTCGTTCTCTTTTTGGTCAAATGCAAACAATTGTGGAATGTCCTTCTTGTAGAGGAGAAGGAAAGATCATTAAAAACCGCTGCCCTAAATGTAGAGGTGAAGGACGCACCAAAAAAGCAAAAACTATCAGTATTAAAATTCCTGCCGGTGTTTCGGAAGGACAATATATCCGGCTTCGCGGACAGGGTAATATTGGAAAACGAGGTGGAGAGCATGGAGATATTCTGGTTCACATTCAAGAAAAAGAACACAAGATCTTTGAACGTCAGGATGCTGATCTCATCTGTGAATTCCCAATAAGTTTCTCGCAAGCAGCCATGGGAACAGACATTCACGTTCCTACGCTAACCGGAAAAGTTAAGATGAAGATCCCTGCAGGAACTCAAAGCAGTAAAGTATTCCGATTGCGTTCACAAGGTCTTCCCCACGTGAATTCATCCTATCATGGAGATCTGTTCATCAAAGTACACGTGATAACTCCAACCAAATTGAATTCAGAAGAAAAAGAACTTTTTGAAAAACTGGCAAAATTCGATTCTGAAAAGAAATTGAATCCGGAGAAAAGCTTCTTTAGTAAATTGAAGAAATTCTTTGTTTAGAAGATATATATTATTTTAAAAGCCTGCTGAGTTGCAGGCTTTTTTATTAACCTCACCCTGCTGTCCCTCTCCTGCTTCTTCATCCTTCGATAAACTCAGGATGACACAGGCGAGGTAACCAGCCAAAGGCTGACAAGCATAAGAAGCCGGTGAGAGAGGAACCTTATCCCAAACCTTCTCCTTAAATTAAAGGGAAGGGAGTGAAAGAAATTATTGCAAAAAATAACTTTTGAATCGGTTTGTGTTTTTTTTATAAGCCTTGGTTGACATGAATAATGCTGTTTTCAAAATTTGCACAGTTTTAAAAAATAAATTAAGGATAATTTTTTATGATATATGAAAACATATTGCAAACTATCGGCAATACTCCTCTTGTTAAAATAAACAGACTAAGTCCAAATGATAATGTATCTATTTATGCAAAATTTGAAGGAAGCAATCCTACAGGAAGCATAAAAGACAGAATGGCTTTAAAAATGATTGAGAAAGCAGAATCAGAAGGGTTATTAACAAAAGAAAAAACAATAATTGAACCGACTTCTGGTAATACAGGTATTGGATTAGCAATGATCGGGGTAGTGAAAGGATATAATGTTGAAATTGTTATGAGCAAAGCTGTATCTATCGAGAGAAGAAAAATGATGAAATCCTTTGGTGCAAAAGTTACATTAACAGATGCGAAGCTGGGAACTGATGGTGCAATAATTAAAGCGAGAGAAATTGTTAAAAAAAATCCGGAAAAATATTTTATGCCTGATCAATTCTCAAATAAATTTAATAAAATTGCTCATTACAAAACAACGGCTGAAGAGATATGGAAGCAGATAAATGGGAATATCGACTATTTTGTTTCATCCATCGGAACTTCGGGAACAATAATGGGTGTAGGGAAAGCACTAAAGGAAAATAATCCAAAAATAAAAATAGTTGAAGCTCATCCTGTTAAAGGACATTATATACAAGGATTGAAAAATATGGAAGAAGCTATAGTTCCTTCGATATATGATCCTTCAATTATTGATGAAACAATCATGGTAGAGACAGAGGACGCATTTGAGATGGCAAGACAGATTATTAAGAGGGAAGGGATTTTTGTTGGAACAAGTAGTGGAGCGGCTATGTATGCTGCCATAGAGATAGCTAAAAGAATTAAATTTGGAAGAGTAGTGGTTATTTTCCCTGATAGAGGAGAAAAATATCTAACGACCAATCTATTTCTATAAAATGAATACAAATAATTATTCTTCAACAAAGAAAATGATTTTAGTTAAATAGTAATTTGCAATTATGTAATGCAAACACCTTGTTTGCAAGCAAAGGGGAAAGCAACCCAGCTTTCCCCTTTTTAAATAGTTATTAAAATTCGTACTCTACACCAAGGATCGGTAAAAATGTCCATTGATAAACTTCATCTACCGTTTCATCCTCAACATTCCAATAATATTCAGTGATATTCTTCTGAGCATAAGCATTCCACACACTTGCATAGATCACCAGATTGGTCTTGTTGAAAAAAAATCTTTTATCCATACGCACGTTCATTTAGTGATAATCGGGACGAAGGACGAGAGTTTGGTTTTAGCCAAGTATCGAAGGATAGAGTTATCTTTCAATTTCTCTTTTGTTTTTTAATTCCTATTTTTTCTAATCCCTAATCTCTAATTCATTCTTCTGTTCTTCTCTCGGTTTTCCTCTGATCGTTTTTCTTTTCCCGTCATTCTGACGAATCTTGCTCGCTGTTCTCCATAGGAAGAATAGACTAAGACAAATAATTTATCTTACTCTCTAAGACTCTTCGTTAAAAGTAACAATAGAAAAACTCCTCAGAGTGACGAATAAATCAAGCGTTCTTGGTTTCCCTTTTTTACACTTCTTCGCTTATACAGCCTTCTTGCTCCTCTTCCATCATTCCTATTTTCTAATCTCTAATCCCTTGATATCTTAATTCTTTAATCTTTTATAAACGTCCAATCTACTTTTATAATTGACAGTTAGAATATGATAAACAAATTATTAACACATAGTTATTATGAACAAAAAAAATATTCTGGAAGAATTAATTCTACAATATGGAGGATTCTATGAGCTCTGAGAATACAAAAATTGCCATTTTTAAGGGAAAAAAAGTTAGAAAAACTATTCACAATAATGAGTGGTGGTTTGTAATTGAAGATATTGTATGGGTACTTACAGATTCTAAAGATCCAAAGCAATATATCCAAAAAATGAAACAGCGAAATCCAGAACTAAAAGAAGGATGGGTACAAATTGTACATACCCTTGAGATTATTACCCAAGGAGGTAAACAAAAAATGCTTTGTGCCAATACGGAAGGAATTTTTCGTATTATTCAATCAATTCCATCACCAAAAGCAGAACCGTTTAAACGCTGGTTGGCAAAAGTAGGTTACGAGCGAGTTCAGGAAATAGAAGATCCCGAATTAGCTACTAAACGAACACGAGCACTTTATAAAGCAAAAGGTTATCCTGATAGCTGGATAGAGAAACGAATGCGCGGGATCGCAATTCGGGAAGAATTGACAGATGAATGGAGGATCAGAGGAGCAAAAGAACAGAAAGATTATTCCATTCTCACAGCAGAAATATCTAAAGCTGCTTTTGGTATAACTCCATCTCAATATAAAGATATGAAAGGTTTGAATCGTGAAAATCTACGGGATCATATGAATGATCTGGAATTGATCTTCAATATGTTGGGAGAAGCTTCGACTACAGAAATCACTCGCAATCGTGATACAGAAGGATTTACCGGACTAAAGAAAGCTGCTAAAGATGGTGGAAATGTGGCTGGCATTGCACGGAAAAAATTAGAAGAAGAAAGCGGAAAAAAAGTAGTTTCAAAACATAATTACTTGAAAAAACCGGAAAATGAAATATTGATCGAAGAAAAAAAGGAATGATCAATGAAAAAAATATTATTCGTCTGCATAGAAAACTCATGCCGCAGCCAGATGGCAGAAGCATTTGCAAAAATGCATGGGATGGAAATATTAGAAGCTTACAGTGCCGGCTCGAATGCTTCTGGTGTGGTGAACACAAAAGCTATAAAAAGTATGCAGGAAATAGGTTACGATCTAAACACTCATAACTCAAAAGCACTTTCACAAATTCCCGATATAGAATATGACTACGCAATTACTATGGGCTGTGGTGACGAATGCCCTTATCTGAAAGCAAAAGTTAGAACCGATTGGGATCTACCTGATCCCAAAAACATGAATGAACACGATTTTAAGGAAGTGAGAGATACAATAGAAAATAAAGTGATAGTTTTGATAGATGAAATAAAATATAATTTATAATCAATCGTTCTCACGTGAATTCTTCTTATCATGGTGATCTGTTCATCAAAGTACATGTAATAACTCCAACCAGGTTGAATGTAGAAGAGAAAGAACTTTTTGAGAAACTGGCTAAATTTGATTCTGAAAAGAAATTGAATCCGGAGAAAAGCTTCTTTAGTAAATTAAAGAAATTCTTTGTGTAAACAATAAATATAGTTTTAAAAAGCCTGCTGAAACATAGCAGGCTTTTTTATTTATACTTGACATTTATCTTACCGTATTTCAGTAGGATAGCAAAACTTATTGGACATTGAAAAGGAGCATGTATGACTGTTACCGGATCTAAAATGTTTAGAAGCATGTTACTGGCAGGTGTGTTTGTAATGATGCTTTGTACAAATGCTTATGCGACCGAGGAACAGAAAAAGCTCTCATATCCGGAAGTGGGTATCACCAAATCTCTGCTGTTCCGTCCCAGCATTGGTTACTGGTGGAACCGTGCAGGAATTAGATTGAGTGGGATGTATTTGGATAAGGATCAACAAGATTTCCAACTTAATCTGGGTTATGCCTTCTATGATAAAGTTAAAATGCAGCAAAGTATCAACCTTGTAACATGCTGGGTGGTTGGCAGTGATCCCGGAGCAGATTACCGGTATGGCGCAACCGGGCTTTCTTACAGCATAAATTACCGGGGTTT
>DAOUTP010000302.1 GCA_030626645.1 Candidatus Cloacimonadota bacterium | reverse complement strand
ATGTCAATATCCATAAAGCTAAGAGTGTAGTTTTCATATAATTGCCAGTCATTGCCTGTTGCAGATCCAAAAATAAAAATATGTGGTTCATTTTCAAGTAAAATGTCATTTTCGTTAGTTTCAGAATATTGGTAAACATCTGATATGAAAACAAGGTCTGCTTCTCTACCGTCAAAAATGGTTCCCACATTCAAATCGAGTATCAGCGTACCACTATCAAAAAAGATTGCGTTGTCCCCTGAGTATAAAAATTTATCTTCCAGGGTGTTTCCATCCTTTTTTAACCTGAGCCAGACTTTACGAGATGTATCCTTGGAATCAATATCCATAGCAGACAAGGAATAATTCTGATCAAGTTGCCATTCAACCTCCCTTGTATCTCCTACTGAATAAAGGTGCATTGCATCACTTAACAATGTTTCTCCAGTGTCCTCTGAATATTGATATACATAATTCAGCCGGACCATAGATACTCCTTCGCCACTGAAGATCGTTTCGAGGTCAGCAGTTAGTATAAGGTTTTCATTTTTATAATAAGTATAGCTATCACTGACACTAATTATGGTATAGTCAACGGGGGTACCATCTTTTATAATAAGTAACATTGCCTCCCGGGAATGACCTGCTATATCAATATCAATAGCATGTAATTTGTAATTTTCTTCAAGTTGCCATTCGAGTCCTCCTCCTGTAAGTATGAACTTACCATTTAATCCTCCAAGAAGTAATGCGGATTCATTCTGGACTATAACACTTGAATCTATTTCAGAATATTGATAAATATTACTGATTTCAATATAATTACTCGATGTGCCTACAAACACTTTGTCTAACTTAAAGCTTAATAATGAATTGTAGTTACATGATTCACCGACAGATATGAACCAATCATCAACTTCTCCACTATTATTGGATAATGATATCCATGCTTCATTTCCATCAACACCTACTTGCTTTAATTTAAGGCTGTAGTTTTCTTTCAGGAATTCCTGCGAATAACCGGATGATGGTGGAAAGTTTGAACTTTGTAATAAATTCTTACTATATGTTGTAGATCCTTCAATGTTGCTATAATCAACGGCATTCAAATTCAAACTCCCACTACTTCCGCTGCTGTAAATTATGGTAAAAGTTTCATTGTCTATGATAGTATTTCCATTAGAGATTTGATAAACATTATTGAAAAAAACTACATCCATGCCCGTGCCAACAAATATTTCCACATTTAAAGTAATATGATCCCCATTATTATTCCAGGAATATTCGTTTTCAGTCTCTATAATTTTATTATCAAGTTCAACACTATCATTTTCAAGAATTAACCTGATTTTATATGGATAATCTTTGTCAATGTCTGTTATTTTAATTGTGTATCCATTTTCCAAATTAAGTACTTCTTTGTTTTCTATTTCTCCAGAGATTTTATTTAAAGTGGGATCTAATCTAACATTCACATCTTCCGCCGCCCCCACTCCTGCACTCAGCACAAATACGGAGGCGGTCATGAGCATTAGAATTAATATCCTGCGTGTATTCATGCTGTTACTTACAGCGGTATGGTTAATTTTAATTTCTTTATGAATCATAATTCACTCACCTTCTTTGTCAGATGGAACGTAATCTTAGCAAAATCTCCAATAGATATGCTTATATTTTTGTGATAGTATATAAAATTTTCGAAATTGTTGGCGTTGGAAAAAATTACTCAATCACCAGTCCCATAACTTCGCAGTCTTCTTCGTTGAGCTCAACCACAAGGACAAAATACTCGGTAGAAGATCCTGCAATCGTTTGGGCGAAAACAAAAAGACGACAGTCTGAATTGTCGATCGGGGAATAACGATCTTCCTGCACGGGATTGAAGAGAGCACGAATTTGCACATAAACAAGAGCTGTGAAATAACAAAGCATCATGCTTAAGCATGCTAAATGGAAAGAAACCATAAATAACAACTTTTACAATCTTCCTGATGAACCAGTTGAAAGGAATCCAATGGCAGAAATTTTCATCTCATACGCCTATGCCAATGATGAGCCATTCGTCAAGCAGATCCACGACGATCTGACCGAGCATGGTTTCGATGTCTGGTGGGACAGACAGACCATGCAGAGCCGTGGTCTAACCTTCCTGCAGGAACTCCGCGATGGCATTGAGGGATCTGACCGCCTGATTGCCATCATCGGTCCGAACGCTGTAAAATCAGAGTACGTCCGGGCAGAATGGAAGCATGCTCTCCTCTTCAGCAGGGGTGTGGTCCCGATCTTGCGTGAGGGCGACTACAGCCTGATCCCGGATGAACTCTCTAAGTTCCACTGCCCCGACTTTCGCAAGGAGCGCCCCTACAATGAAGCCCT
>DAOUTP010000383.1 GCA_030626645.1 Candidatus Cloacimonadota bacterium | reverse complement strand
TAATGGAGAGATTGTAACTTCCTGCGCTGATAGTATTGCAAAATCATTAGAAATATTTCTTGAACTTGAAAAAGACTCACTTGAGAGCATAAAAAAAATAAATAAAAAAGCATCAAAAAAACCAAATAGAAAATCAACACGCTCAATGAGGAACTGTCCGGATTGCGGCAGCACAGTAGAACATTCTGAAGGTTGTTTGAAATGCAATTCCTGCGGCTGGTCTAAATGTTAAAATAGATTTTATTTAAATAAACAAAAATCAAAAAATGGGTAGGCAATTTTTCTACCCATTTTTTAATTGGCATGAGGTATAAATGAAAAAAATAATTGTTTGCTTAATAGTTTTTACAGTGGCACTTTCGTTGGCAGCATCTATACGTGTGGTCACGTATAATGCACTTAATTTTGGCGGGAATGATGAGGATAGAATTCCTTATTTTGAAACAATCCTAAATGATCTGGATGCAGATATATTCTTGTTTCAGGAGATCGAAGATGAAATGGGTGGAGAACTTTTATTATCTGCTATCAATAACGGCACGACCGATTTTTCCGGTTCTGTATTTCTGAATGGTCCGGATACAAATAATTTCTTAATATATCGAAATTCACTAATTACTTACGCTTCTCAGGATACGATCGGTACAGATCTAAGAGATATTTCAGAATATGAATTGATCATTGATGGGAATTTGATCCGTTTTTATAGTTGTCATTTAAAAGCAAGTCCGGGTTATGAAAATGAGCGTCTGGAAGAAGTTACAAAATTGCGCGAACATTTGAGTTTATTACCTGAAGGGTCAGAATTTGTTATTGTCGGTGATATGAATTTCTATACAAGTTCCGAACCCGGATATCAAAAATTCATTGCTGACGAAACAAATAATATTGGAAGAGCCGAAGACCTTTCTGATCAAGTTGGAGAATGGCACAATAATATCGATTTTGTTGGTGTACATACTCAATCTACCCGTACAACTCAATTTGGTGGTGGAGCCAGCGGCGGGTTAGATGATAGATTTGATTTTATTTTTTCTTCCTACCAATTGAATAATGGAATAGGATTAGAATATATTGATGAAACAATTACTTCATTCGGGAATGATGGTGAACATTTCAATATGTCAATAAATGACGGAACCAATTCGGCTGTTTCACCGGAAGTTGCTGACGCTTTGTATTATGCCTCAGATCATCTACCGGTTTTTGCGGATTTTAATACTACCATTTCTTCTGAGCCTATGCTCGTAGTTCGTATTCCAAATATTGAAGAGGAATGGCAACAGGGAACAGAGCACATTATAGAGTGGGTGAGTTCTAATTTTAGCGGGAACGTAAAGATCGAACTGCAAAATGAGACTTCTGATGAAAGGGAAATTCTAGTGACATCTACAGAAAATGATGGTGAGTGGACATGGAGTATTCCTTTAGAGCAAAATTTAGGGGATTATAAAATTGTGATCTCTGATACGGAGAATGGCGATCCGATCGATGAAAGTAATAATCCATTTTACATTATTGAGCCAACAACAGAATATACAATTTATGAAATTCAATATTCTGAAGTTGGTGCATCTCCTTTAGAAGGCGTACAGGTTATCACATATGGGATCGTTACGGCTGTTTGTGATATTGGATACTTTCTGCAGAATGGATCAGGTGC
>DAOUTP010000287.1 GCA_030626645.1 Candidatus Cloacimonadota bacterium | reverse complement strand
ATTTGTAGGAGCAAAAATATCTAAAATACTCTGTTCGTATTTTAAAAATATTGATGAGATTATTAATGCTGATTTTGATGATCTTGTTGAAATTGAAGAGATCGGAGAAAAAATTGCCCGATCAGTTTATGAATTCTTCCGTAATGAAAATAATTTATTAATGATCAAATCCTTGCAGGAAGCAGGGATAAAAATGATAAGCGAAAATATTAAAACGGAAGATATTCTGAAGGGAGCAAAGTTCATAATCACAGGTTCATTAGGATCGCATAGTAGAAATGAAATCAAAGATATGATTGAAAAGAATGGTGGGAAGGTCATTTCTGCGGTCAGTAAAAATCTGAATTTTCTTATTGTTGGAGAAAATCCAGGATCGAAACTAAAAAAAGCCAAGAAAATAGAATCTGTAAAAATTATCAATGAGAATGAATTCCTGCAAATGATTGGATCGATGAATAAATGAAAATATTGGAAAGATATATCTTAAAAGAGAATTTCAAACCGTTTGTTATTTCGCTCATGGTCACTACTTTTGTAATGTTACTCGATAAGATAATTGATCTATTGAATCTTATTATCGAAAAGCATCTCGATATTATTACGATAATTTCCATTTTTAGCTTAAGCCTGCCATTCATTCTAGCACTGACAATTCCAATGGCTATCTTGCTTGCTTCCATTATGTCATTTGGAAGACTTTCTGTAGATAACGAACTTATTGCATTCAAATCTTGTGGGATAAACATCTTTACGCTTCTGAAGCCGACCGTGATCGCTGCGCTTTTATTATCATTTTTCATGGTTTATTTTAATAATGCTATTTTACCGCAAACAAATCATATGCTCAAGAACATGATGATAAAAGCTAATTACCGAAGACCTGCGACAGCAATTGTCCCGGGAACTTTTAATTCTATGAAAAACTATACAATTTATGTTAAAGAGCGAATTGATGATGAGCTTTTTGGTATTCTTATTTATAATCGAGAGAAGACAAATTTTCCGCAAACCATTTCTGCTGAACGTGGAAAAATTGAATTAGCAAACGGTGGTAACAGTCTAAAAGCGATTCTTTACAATGGACAAATGCATGAGCGGGATCAAAAAGATCCAAGTAAATACAATATTAGTGAATTTAAAAAGTTTACTCTTAATCTCCCAGATCTGGGTTATAAGATGAACCAGGAAGGTACAGATTATCGGGGAGATCGTGAATTGAGTTCCAATGCAATGCAGAAAATTGTTAATGAAAAAAAAAATAATATTGAATTAATTCAAACCGAGATCGAGGATATTCAAATAAAAATAGATGAGATAAATTCTAATGAGCAAGAAGTTATTGATAAAAAAGAACTGAAAATGAGTTATAATAGACTAAATTTAAAAAATGATAAAATTGCTACTTTAAACTCAGATGTAAGAAAATACCAGGTTGAGATCCATAAAAAATATGCGATAGCATTTGCCTGTGTAATTTTCGTACTAATAGGTGCACCAATAGGCATGATGACAAAAACCAGTGGTGTAGGGATGTCATTTTCTGTAAGTGCAGTTGTTTTTCTGATCTATTACGGAGCTCTGACTCTGGGTGAGGAACTTGCTGATAAAGGAGTTGTGTCACCTTTCCTTGCAATGTGGATATCTAATATTATTTTCAGCATTATTGGGGTTTATCTGGTAATTATTTCTGTTAAAGAGATGAAAACAATAGATTTAACTAAAATAAAGAATAAAGTAAATAACTTCTTGGGAATCGGCATAAAATGAGATTATTAGATAAATACATTTTAAGAGAATACATCAAAATATACCTTATTATACTTTTTTCTTTTTCTGTTCTTTTTTTGGTTGTGGATATTTCAGATAGGCTACCACGATTGCTTAGTAAAGGTGGAGAAATGCACGATATTATTCTGTATTTCCTACTTCGAATTCCCTACCTTGTTTTACTTTCATCACCGGTAATGGTTTTACTCTCAGGTCTTTTTCTAATGAATAGTCTTTCTAAATATAGTGAATCGGTTGCAATTAGAGGTGCAGGGATCAGCATATTGCGAATGGTTTCGCCTCTAATCTGGTTTGGATTGATCTTTAGTATTTTCATCATGTTTATTGGTGATCTTGTTCTGCCTAAAGCTGAAGAATACAGAAATTATATTTATAAAGAAAAAATTAAACATCAAAAAGTAGAAGATAAAAAGATGAGATCACACATTCATTATCTGGGAAGTGACAAGAATCTATATTATATTGGTTTCTTTGATGGATACCGGAATAATTTAAAAACAATAGATATCTCTACTTTCCATCCTGAAACAGGCGAGATAAAGCGTAAAATAACAGCGACCAGTGCTTCATGGGAAGCTGAGCAATGGGTATTTCACAACTGCTATATCAGGAATTTCGAAAATGGAATTCCAATTGGAATGAAACACTATGAGGAAAAGGTAATAGAAGAAGTTGATGTAACACCACTCGATTTTATTAAAAGTGCCAAAAAGCCATTATCAATGAATTTCTTTGAATTAAGAGAATATAT
>DAOUTP010000234.1 GCA_030626645.1 Candidatus Cloacimonadota bacterium | reverse complement strand
CAGTACACTTGTATTTAAAAAATATGTAATGAACCGTCCATTCCTCTCAGATTGGATAATATCAGCATTCTTTAATGTTTTTAAATGCTCGCTGATAGTTGGTTTGGAGACATTAAAATGCTGTGCAATCTCACCGGCAGTGATTTCTTTCTTTTTCAATAGATCGATAATCTTTCGTCTATTGGCATCTGAAAGAGCTTTGAACACTTTGTCATTAACCATGTTTTTTTGTTTTCTCCTTATTTAAATGATTACCTAATTACCGAATAGTCTCTGACTTGTCAATTTTTTTTTAATGCGTTTGGGAGGAGTGAGAAAAATAAATAATCTCGTTACGAAGTTTGTCTTTGTAACGCATATTTTGTACTGTGTATTCCCAAGACAAACTTGGGAACAAGAAGTATCGAAACTTATATTTCTATCATATCCTTAATTTTCGTATATATGCCTTCTCCAATTCCTTTCACTTTCTTAATATCTTCAGTATTTTTAAAATCACCAATATTCTCTCTATACTCTATTATTTTTTGTGCTCTCTTCTCACCGATACTCGGTAATGAAATTAGTTCAGATATAGATGCAGTATTGATATTTATTTTCCCGGAAACTTCTTTTAAATTGTCAGGAATGAAAGTAATTATTTCTGTAGAATCCCCAATCGTTTTGAGATAAGGAAGTATCTTTTCAAATGTTTTTTCACCAATTCCTTTTATTTTAGTAAGTTCTTTTAATGATGTAAATTCTCCGATCTTTTCTCTATAATCCATAATTGCCTTAGCTTTTATTTGTCCGATACCCGGAAGTTTCATTAAGTTTTCAATATCAGCATTGTTAATATCAATCTTGGTGATATCTTCTTGTTCAGTTGGTACTATACTTTTTTGAAGTTCCTTTTTATTATATGTGATTTTCTGAAAACCGATAACTAAAACAATTATAATTACGAGAATGAAAGCAAAAATAATTATTTTAAAAATCAATTTTTTATTCTTTTTTTCGCTCATAAGTTACCTCCTTTTTTTAATATGTCTAATTTACTAAAACTATAAAATCTATTTTCTCGTCAAGATTATAATTGCATTTGCAAATTGTTTGACAAGCAAACGTTCAAAAAAAGGATTGTTCAAATTTCGGATTAGGAAAATAAAGTTATGTTAAATAAAATAACACAGATGATATTCGGGGATCGGGATAAGCGTGAAGCAAAAAAAATGCTGCCCAAAATCTCACAAATAAATGACATCTATATTTCCTTGGAAGGTCTTTCTGATCATGAGATCAGAGAACGTATCCAGACAATAAAACAGGATATTCAGAACGTTCTGACACCGCTTGAAAATGAGCTGGAAGAATTAAATGAAAATTACCAGATCGAACCTGATGAAAACAAAAAAATAAGCTTGGGAAATAATATTGATCGTCTTGCAAAAGATCTTAAAGATAAAACTCAATTTGTTCTTGATGGTCATTTATCGGAAGTTTACGCAATTATTAAGGATACTTGTCGTCGTTTAGTTGGACACGAATATGAAGTACGTGGTGATAATGAAACCTGGTTCATGATCCCATTTGATGTTCAACTTATCGGAGCTATCGTTCTGCACGAAGGTAAGATAACTGAAATGGCAACCGGAGAAGGTAAAACTCTTGTTGCTACAATGCCGCTTTTCTTAAATGCTTTGCTTGGAAGAGGTGTTCACTTGATCACTGTAAATGATTATCTGGCTCAGCGTGATGCTGAATGGATGAGTCCAATATTCGAATTCCATGGGCTTACTATTAGTTGTAATATTAATGGAATGAGCAGCGAAGAAAAAAGGGAAGCTTATAATTGCGATATAACTTATGGAACGAATAGTGAGTTTGGTTTTGACTATCTGCGTGATAATATGGCAGTTTCAGAGAGTCGTCTTGTTCAAAGAAAATTGCAATATTCTATTGTTGATGAGGTTGATAGCGTTCTTGTCGATGAGGCAAGAACTCCACTTATTATCAGTGGTCCGGTTCAGGAAAGTAAGAACTTCTTTAAAGAATTAAGACCTGTGATCCTGCAACTATTCAATGCTCAATCTATATTGGTAAATCGTTATATTTCTGAGATAAAGGATGAACTTAAACAAGAAAAATTTGATGCTGACATAGTCGGTAAATTATTACTTTTAGTACAAAGAGCAGCTCCCAAAAACAAATCATTTATTAAAATGATGAAAGAAGGTGAACTCAAAAAACTGGTAACTGATTTTGAAGGTTATTATCTTCGTGATAAAAATATGCATGTAATAGATGAAGAACTATTCTATGTTGTAGAAGAGAAGCAGAATAGTGTTGAACTTAGTGAAAAGGGAAATATCTTGGTTTCACAAAAAGAAACGGATCTGTTTGTAATGCGCACTTTAGATGAAATACTCGATGAGATCGATGCCGATGAAAACCTTTCTTTCCAAAAGAAAACCAAGAAAAAGGAAGTAGAAACATCCAAATTTATGGATAAGAGTGAAAAACTGCATAATATTAAGCAGTTACTCAAAGCTTATGTACTTTTTGAAAAAGAAGTTGATTATGTTGTTGTAGATAACAAAGTTATGATCGTTGATAAATTTACCGGAAGAATGATGCAGGGCAGAAGATTCAGTGATGGACTTCATCAAGCACTGGAAGCAAAGGAAAATGTAAAAATAGAAGAAGCTACTCAAACCTTTGCAACAATCACACTGCAGAATTATTTCCGTATGTATGATAAACTTGCTGGAATGACGGGAACAGCGATTACTGAAGAAGCTGAATTCATGGAGATCTATAAGCTTCCGGTTAGCGTTATTCCTACAAATCTTCCAATATCCAGGATTGATCATAACGATGTAATTTACATCACAAAAAATGAAAAATATCAAGCTATTTTAGATGAGATCGAATACTGGCATGAGAATAAAAAACCGGTCTTGGTTGGTACTGTATCAGTTGAAGTTTCAGAGACTTTAGCAAGACTTCTTAGAAGACGTGGAATTAAACATAATGTGCTTAATGCAAAATATCATGAGCAGGAAGCTGATATTATTAAATCTGCTGGAGAGCCTGGTGCAGTAACCATCGCTACAAATATGGCAGGTAGAGGAACTGACATTAAGCTTGGTG
>DAOUTP010000204.1 GCA_030626645.1 Candidatus Cloacimonadota bacterium | reverse complement strand
TATTTTTCACTTATTTGCCCTCTCAGAGATAATTTTCTTTATCAATTCTTTATCTTTTATCTCATTGAGTTTTTCTGACAGGAATTTAGAAGAAAGTTCGGCAACCATTTCTGCCAGTTCATCTTCAATTTCTCCCATAACTTTTACTTTCTCAGTTTTGAGTTGATTTTCTGTATCCTGCAATATTCGTTTTTCCTGCTCTTTTGCATTCTTCATGATGTCTTTGGCTTTGCCTTCAGCATCACTGGTTGCGGCACTTTTCATTTTCCTTATCTCTTCAGCAGATTGCTTTAGCTCGCTACTTTTCTCTTCAACAAGTTTCTCAGCTTGCGTGCGTGATGCCTTTGCTTCATCAAGATCAGAAGCAATTTTTTGCTGTCGTTCTTCTAAGAATTTCTTGATCGGCTTATATAGAATCTTATTTAGTACAATCAGCAAAAGTACGAAATTAAGTATCACAATAATAAGAGAATAATCTATACTAATCATAAGATCTCCAAATTTAATATTTCGCTGTTGGAAACTACTTTATCCAACTTACGTTCAATGTCCTGTTATTGGTTCTTCCCTTAAGTTGAGAATATTAACAGAAGTGCAATAACCAATGAATAGATACCTGTCGACTCAGAAACAGCCTGACCAACAAGCATTGTACGTGTAATAAGACTTGCATTTTCCGGTGAACGTGCGATTCCTTCACAAGCTTTACCTGCAACAAATCCTTCACCAATTCCGGGTCCCAAAGCACCCATTCCCATACACATTCCTGCACCCAGAAGTGCGGCGGCTTTCACGATTCCTTGTGCTAATGTAATGTTATCCATTCTTCCTCCAATATCTTTATACTTAATTATTTATACTGCAAAGATCAGCAGGAAGGCAACCACCAGCGAATAGATCGCTGTTGACTCCGATACTGCTGCTCCTAAAAACATCGTTCTCATTATCATTGATCTCTCTTTTGGGAACCTTCCAATCATATCATTCGCTTTACCGGCAACATATCCGATACCCGCCCCGGGCCCGATAGTTCCAATCCCAATTACCATTCCTGCACCGATCAATGAAATTGATTTTAATAATATCTTACCAATTGCAAGACCAGCAGGTTGATTTGGAACTGAATACAAAAGAAGCAATGACACAACCAGCGCAAATATTGCAGATGTTTGAGATAATGCCTGACCAATAAGCATATTACCCATTATTGCATTACCATGTTTTGGCATTCGTGCTACAGATTTACAAGCCTCTCCACCAGAATAACCGGCACCCAGAGATGGACCCAAGGCACCAATTCCCATTGCTAATCCTGCAGAAAGTAAAGCAGCGGCTCTGTACCATCCGCCTTCAGCAATATCAAATCCACCATATATAAGCAGCATGGAAATTACTAATGCAAAGATTCCTGCAGTTTGTGCAGCAGCCTGACCAATAAGCATGGTTCTAAATAATTGGTCATTAGCTTGAGGCTGCTTCATCACGCCATAAGCACCTTCTCCGGCAATTATCCCAGATCCAATACCTGTAGTTATTGCACCTAAACCAACACTTATCCCTGCTCCTAAGTATGCTGCAATTCTTATATATTCAACAGATAATTCCATCAACTACTCCGAGATCTCAACACCAATATAGGTGAGTGCCAGCATTGTGAAAACAAATGCCTGTATTGTTCCAACGAACATTCCAAAGAAAAGATTTAACCCAACCGGAAAAACCACGTAACTAACTAGAGATGAAACAACCAGAATAATTATCGCTCCACCCAGAACATTCCCGAATAGACGGAAGGAAATTGAAACAACTTTAGACAGTTCACCAATAATATCCAAAAGGAAAAGAGGGTTTTTTACGGGATTTAAATAATTTTGGAGATGACCCCAGGCACCCTTCACTTTGAAAGCTGTTATATGAACTATTGCCACTACGAAAACTCCAAGCCCAAGCGGAACATTAAGATTTCTGGTAGGTTCCATAAATCCGGGGATCGGTATCATTCCAACCATATTACTTACCCAAATGAATAAAAACAGTGTTACAATATAAGGTGTAAAATTTACCTTATCTTTACCGAGAGTTTCTATAACAAATTGTTCTAAGGTAGAATAAATCATTTCAAATAATATCTGCGGTTGAGAAGGCCTTTTTAATAATTTCTTTTTTATCAGGAAGGCAAGGAATAGAAGCATGATATCTACAATAAGCAGCATACGTAAAAGTTGGAACGTGCCTATAGCACTAACTTTCCCAAATATGTTTTTAAAGAATTCATATGTTTTATTGCTGCCATAAATCACTGGTGTTTCGCCGGTTTGACGGTAATGTTCATCTATCTGGAATTCTTCGGTTATTCTATCTTGAAGGTCATAATGACTTTGAATGTTTCTAAAAACAAATTTTCCTTCATCAAATCCTACTTGAAGTTCTTTATTAAATCCATTTGAAACAAATACTAATGCTGTTTCAATGAGAATAAATAAAATAAAAATCTTTAAGATCGGGCTTTTCTTTTTCGCCATTTTACCCTCGGAAGTATTTATTATCTCTCAAATTTCTTACAATCTCAACTATATAGATCACGATCTGTGCAGATAACAGACCAGCACCGAAAATTATGATATTCGGTTTTACCAGAAATAGAACTGCAAGTGCGAATATCATCAAGGCAGCATATCTCATTAGTGAGCCTTTAGCTGCACTAACACGTGATTTCGTTGGTAAAAGACCTATACTCTTCTTTAAATTATGAGCCAGCCAATAGAAATTTCCAGTACTACCGATCGTTCCCATGATCCAACTTATAGATTGCCTAAAGAACCACGGTAAAGTCAAAATTGCGAGTACGTTTGTCAAGAGAATAATCAGCAATATTTTTTTTATATACTTGTTATTATCTTCCATGTTATTATCATTCTTTTTCTAAAGTTTTTTTTAATAATTTATACGCTACAAATACTCCAACAGCTACACCTATTAGAACACCAACTAGAATCAATACACCTTCTGTTTGGAATTTTTTTTCCAGATACAGTGCTCCAACTAAAAATATAAGAATCGAGCTAATTACAGTAAGGCCTAACTGGGTTACCAGACTAATATATTTCAGTAATTCATCATTCAGCGGGTTCTTTCTTTTCCACATTTTCATTCATTATTGTTCTTCTTATTACTTTAGGATCTGAAGTCATTGAGCTGTTTCCATTGAATACAGCACCAGTATGTATCATTAGGATTTTTGCAACAATATCACCATTCATTCTGGCACTTCTATCTAACTCAATAGCATCCTTACAAATAATATTTCCTTCAACCTTACCGGAAACGAGACACTCTTCTGCTTTAATATTCGCTTTGGCAAATCCGGAAGATCCAATAGTTACAAATCCGTCAGATTCGATTGTACCCTGAACTTCACCATCCACTCGCACGCCACCTTGAACAAACAGTGTACC
>DAOUTP010000316.1 GCA_030626645.1 Candidatus Cloacimonadota bacterium | reverse complement strand
CGAAGTATTCAATATTAAAGGTCAGAAAGTTAAGACTCTTCTTAACGAACATATGACAGTTGGAGATCATACTCTTGTTTGGGAAGGTACAAATGACAACAATCAAAACGTATCAAGCGGTATCTATTTCTACAAAATGAAATCAGGTAACTACTCCTCAACAAAGAAAATGATCCTAATGAAATAGCTGTTAGCAGTTAGAAATTAGCAGTTAGAAATTAGCCCTTCGGTTAAAGCTGAGGGGCTTTTTTTTATCAAAAAGGAAAGAATTTCGTACCCACGATTGAAATCATGGGCTACGCTTGAAATTAACAAAATAACCCATGACTTTAGTCGTGGGAATGATTCATTGTGTCTTTCATTTACATCATCTTTGAGCGTTTAATAAGATACTGAAGCAGATTATCTTCAAATGGCGTGTCAGTAGTTATGGCGTTATATTCTATTCGTGATTCATGGCATTTGTCTTTCAGTAAGCGAACATTTCCCGCATAAGCCTGCAGATAATCTTTCCTGATCTGCCAGGGTGAAACTGTTATTCTCTCACCGGTTTCAGAATCAATGAATTCAGTATCGTGTTTATAATCAAAATCAGTTTCCTGCTTATCTTGAATATGGAACAAAATAACTTCATGCTTTTGGTGACGGAAATGCATAAGTCCCTGCATTATCTTATCAGGATCATCTATCATATCGGAAATGAGGATGATGAGTCCGCGTTTTTTAACTCTATCTGCCAGAGAATGCAGAACACTCACTGTGCTGGTTTTATCTTCCGCCTTTAAATTATGAAGTTCCTTAAAGATGTTGTTCAAATATGATTTCATTGAACGTGGTGGAATAAGATTTGTTATTCTATCTGTGAAAGTCAGTAATCCTACAGCATCCTGTTGCGAGATCATTAAATAGGAAAGAGCCGATGCCAGAGCTTTGGTGTATTCCAACTTGGAAGAGTTTGCCGATGAGAAGCCCATAGATGCGCTGTGGTCGACAATGATGTAGCACTTAAGGTTGGTTTCCTCTTCGTAGCGTTTGATGTAATAACGGTTCGTTTTACCGTATATCTTCCAATCAACATTTTTTATCGGATCTCCCGGATTGTATTGCCGGTGATCTGAGAATTCTATACTGAACCCGTGATAGGGAGATTTATGCAGTCCGGTAATGAAACCTTCTACTATTAGTCGCGCGCGCAGATTGAATTTATCTATCTTAGCGATGAACTCTTCTGTGAGATATTGCTTATTTATTGCCATTTATTTACCCTACATCAATATAATCAATTTTTCAACTTCACATTTATTATTAATGTATACTTTATAAACATACACACCTGGATCTAAATTACTTTTTGTCATTAAAACTCTATAAAATCCAGATTTCAATTGTCCCACAAATATTTTAGAGATTAAATCTCCTTTTATATTAGAAAGCTCTATTTGTATTTTACCTTCTTCTTCGATCTCAAATGGTAATAATGCTGATGGAGAATTTGGACCCATGTATCTCTCCAGTTCCTTTTCATAAGTTTCTTTATCAATAATAATAACTTGAGCTTTGCAATATTGATCAGAAATATCATTTTCTTGTTTACTGTGATTGAGACTACAACCAATTAAATAGATTATAATAATTAAGAGTATGAAATTTTTCATATTACTCTAATGATTTTTCTGTCAGTGTAAGTCTGTGGCATTTTACACTTCAATCTCAGTCGGATCATTTTCTTTTGACACAACTTTCCATTCCTGTTCTTCATGATCGAAATCGGCAATTTTATCTATTGGGAGTTTAATATATTTTCCTGTGGCTGTAACGGCGATTGAACCATCCGGTAAAAGCAGCTCACCGGTTCCAAAGAAAAAACGTTTATTTTGCTCGGTGATCCTGCCTACAACTCTCAGTTCAATATCATAAGGAACAGGACGTTTGAATTTAACATTCAATTCAATTGTTACACCCCAGATGTTTTCATTTTCTATCATAATAGCACGACCGATAGTTTCATCCAGAATAGTACTGGCAATACCTCCATGCAGTCTGCCGGGGTAACTCTGATGATTTTCACCGGGTGTAAAAATGGCAACTAACTCGTTATTTTCCAGTTCAAAAAATTCTGTATGAATACCGAAATCGTTCTTTAATCCGCAGACAAAACAGGACTTACTGTTCTGATGCTTTTTTCTGACTTTATATTTCATGATTACTCCTGCTTATGCTCTCTCTAATTGTTTCATGCCGCAGACTTGCT